>JACYMF010000062.1 GCA_015272165.1 Cyanobacterium sp. T60_A2020_053 | reverse complement strand
AAATCAAGAAGGGGGGAAATAAATAAGGGTGTCGCTATCCTTCCCCAATCCGCTTCGCTGAGATTGAGGACTGTCGCAACGAACGTTCAAATTTTACGCAATGGCACTTATAACGAAATTTATCAGAAATGGTTTGCTGGTGAGCCTTTCGTTTTACCATTGATTGCCCCTTCTTTAATTGGCACAACTTCTACTGATTTTGCCACTAATCCTCTTGGGGATGGTAGTCGTCAATCGGTGTTAAGTTTACTTACCCAAGGATTACCTCAAGGCGCCCTCATCACCTTGATCTTAACAGCTTGTTCGATCTTTTTTGGCTTCATTGGTGCTTCATTGATCGCTTTTGGGTTAATTTCTCATAATCTTATCGTGAAAAATATTTTACGCATTTATGTAGAATTTTTCAGGGGTACACCAATGTTGGTACAGTTATTTATTATTTATTTTGGACTTCCTGCTTTTTTTCAAGGTATCGGCTTACAGTGGAGTTTAGAGCGTTTTCCTGCAGCGGTAATTGCCTTGAGTTTGAATGTGGCGGCTTATTTAGCAGAAATTATCAGGGGCGGTATTGAATCCATTGATAAAGGGCAATGGGAAGCCTGTGAAGCGTTGGGCATGAATCGACTACAAACTCTGAAAGAGGTTATTATGCCTCAAGCCTTTCGCCGTGTTTTACCTCCGTTGGGCAATGAGTTTATCACTCTGATTAAGGATACCAGTTTGGTGGCGGTCATTGGTTTTGCCGAGTTATTCCGAGAAGGGCAATTAATCGTGGCTAGTACTTTTCAAGCCTTTCAAGTTTATCTTGCTGTCGCTTTAGTTTATCTCTGTTTAACTACTTTATCTTCTTTTGTTTTTAAGTGGTTAGAGCAAAAAATGAATCCTGTGGAAGAAGCAAAGCGCAAAAGTGCCTTACAAAATTCCTAAAGGTGGCAAGGTGGGTAATGCCCACCGCTAAAATCATTTACACACTCATCAAATTAGCCAATCAATCATCATTTTTAAAATCAAGAGATTGTAAATATGGTGAAGGGCGCCCTCCACCGAGATCAAAAAGCCTAGACACGAGAACTTAAAACACCACTACCCAAAGAAAATAAAGCAAGGATAAATAACACCGTAGGCAACCCCCATACAGTTTCCGCAATTCCAGCTAATGCAAGAGGTAAAGAAAGAGCAATATTAACCGCATTATTTTGCAAACCAAAGACTTTTCCGCGCATAGCTGGAGGTGTTTCTGATTGAATAGTAGTCTGCATCGGCACACCAATCAGCGCCGCAAAACATCCCACTAATACCGTCATCAGCAAAGCCAGAATTAGGCTACCCGTAGAAAAAGATAAACCAATCAGCGCCCCTGCCATACCCATTGAACCATAAAAACTCAACTTACCATGACTTAGAGAATGTCCTTGTTGGGTGACAAACGTAGCGCCCACAGCAATACCAAATCCAGCCGAAGCAAGGAGATAACCAAATTCTTCCGCCTCCAGTTGAGGAATTTGATCAGCTAAACTTACCGCCAACACAGCAAGGGCAGCAAAAATAGAAAAAAGAATCACTAATTGAAATAACGCATTGCGCACTCGATCATTTTGACGTAGATAATTAATACCTTCTTTTATATCCTGCCAAGGATGATTAACCTGCATTTGTCGATCTTTGTCTTTTTCCTTACTTTTGACTAAAATCAGCACCAATCCAGCTAGAGTATAACCTCCTCCCACCAACAATTCTTGACTATAATCAAAAGAAAAACGATTTCCCCAATTTGCCACCAAATCTAGTAAAGGATTACCAATGGCAAAACCGAAAATAACCATCGCCATCATGGTTGTAGTGTAAATAGAATTGGCAGCTAAAAGATTTCTTTTTTTGACAATGAGAGGTAAAAAAGATTGCTCTGCTGGAGCAAAGAATTGAGTCAAAGTAGAAACTAAAAAAGTTAAGACTAAAAGTATCCAAAATTTAATGGGAAAATTTAACCAGATGCCATTGGTATTGTTATTAATAAGCACAAAAGGAATTAGAAAAACCAGCGCCCCTCGTCCCAAGTTAGAGAGAATTAAAACAGCTTTTTTATACCAACGATCCACATAAACACCAGCTAAAGAACCGAATAAAATAGCTGGAATCGTAAAAGCAATCATCACCGCAGACACCCAATTACTGATAGTTTCACCCTCATTATGAAATGAATTAGTGATAATAGCGACCATTAAAACTAAGTAAATTTTATCTGCCAATTGAGAAAAAATTTGTCCAATCCAAAGATTAACAAAGTTAAAATTTTTTAAAACTGTTAAAAAAGCATTTTCTTGAGATTCTTTAATGCTTAGATTATCATCTACTAACTCTTTTTCTGGTTCAGCAAATTCCATTTATTTGACAATATAATATGACTAGGAAAAATATTATTTAGGTATTAAATATTAATTTCTAATATATCATAGTTTGGTCTATGTCATTGGTTAGAAGTTAAGGTTCAAAGCAAGGTGTCAAGGGGTTTAAACCCCTTGCTAATCGTAATTAATAAGGCCATTTCCAATGGGTCATTTCATTTTTATCGATACCGTGAGTATGAGCATAATTAAGGTTATCGATAATTTCATTTTTCATCATCTCCTTGAGATAACCAGCGCGGGATCCCAATTTAGGTACTCTGTCGATGACATCAATAACCAGATTAAAACGATCAATTTGGTTTTTAATGGCCAATTCCAGAGGAGTATTAATATTACCTTCTTCCTTGTAACCACGCACATGAAGACGATCTGGATTATGATGACGATAAGCTAATTTATGGATTAACCAAGGATAGCCATGGAAATTGAAAATAATCGGCTTGTCGTCCGTGAATAAAGTAGCAAAATCTCGGCGAGATAAACCGTGGGGATGTTCTTTTTCATCCTGTAACTTAAACAAATCCACCACATTAATAAAGCGCACTTTGAGATCAGGGCATTCTTCCCGTAAAATCGCCGTAGCTGCCAAAGATTCCATGGTAGGCACGTCACCGCAACAAGCCATCACCACATCTGGTTCATTTGCCTTACCTTGATCATGATCATTACTCGCCCAATCCCAAATACCGATGCCTTTAGTACAATGTTTCACCGCATCATCAATATTCAAGTATTGTAAATGCCTTTGTTTATCCGCTACAATAACGTTCACATAATCCTTACTGCGCAAGCAGTGATCGATAACACTCAACAAACAGTTAGCATCAGGGGGAAAATAAACCCTCGTCACATCGGCACTTTTATTAGTGACTAAATCCACAAAACCGGGGTCTTGGTGAGAAAATCCGTTATGATCTTGTCGCCATACGGTGGATGATAACAAAATATTGAGAGAGGAAACCGGCGCGCGCCAAGGCACATGATTTTTGGAAATATCCAACCATTTAGCGTGTTGATTGAACATAGAATCTATAACATGGGCGAAGGCTTCGTAAGTGTGGAATAAGCCATGACGACCAGTTAAGAGATAAGTTTCTAACCAACCTTCGAGGGTGTGTTCGCTTAACATCTCCATGACGCGCCCATCAGGGGATAATTCACCGCCGTCTTCATCTTCAGGTAAATAGTCCGCCATCCAAACTTTTTTGGATACTTCATAGATGGGATGGAGGCGATTGGAAGCGGTTTCATCAGGTCCAAATACCCTAAAACTATTCATATTGCGCGCCATGACATCCCGTAAAAAGTAACCCATCACTTTAGTGTTTTCTACTTCTACCTTACCCGGCTCAGTCATTTGTATTACATAAGTAGCAGTTTTGAAGTCTGGCAAATCTAAATCTTTGCGCAATAATCCACCATTAGCAATGGGATTGGCACTCATACGGCGCGCGCCTTTCGGTGCTAATTCTTGCAATTCGGGGATTAAAGTACCGTTGGCATCGAATAATTCTTCAGGTTTATAACTTTTCATCCACTCCTCAAGGAGGTGCAAATGTTCGGCATTATTCTGCATTTCCCCCATGGGTACTTGGTGAGAGCGCCAGAAACCTTCCATTTTCTTGCCATCCACCTCTTTTGGACCTGTCCAACCTTTGGGGGAACGAAAAACGATCATGGGCCATCTCGGACGTTTGGGGATACCGGTGGCGCGCGCTTCTTCTTGAATTTCCCTAATTCTCAAAACACAATCTTCGAGGGTTTGAGCCATTTTTTGGTGCATGGTCATTGGATTATCCCCTTCTACAAAATAAGGTTCATAACCATAACCCACAAACAGCGCCCTCAACTCCTCATGGGAAATCCTCGATAGGATAGTAGGATTAGCGATTTTATAGCCGTTTAAATGTAGTATGGGTAATACAGCACCATCACGAATGGGATTGATAAATTTATTGGAATGCCATGAAGTGGCTAGAGGGCCAGTTTCCGACTCACCATCCCCCACCATCACCACAGAAATGAGATCAGGGTTATCTAAAACCGCACCATAGGCATGGGAAACGCTATAACCCAATTCGCCCCCTTCATGAATTGAACCGGGGGTTTCAGGGGTAACATGACTGCCAATATGACCGGGGAAGGAAAACTGTTTAAAAAACTTGCGCATTCCTTCCGCATCCATGCTTTTATCAGGATAAATCTCAGAATATGTGCCTTCTAGGTAAACTGGAGCAAGGACACCCGGCGCCCCATGTCCGGGTCCTGCTAAATAGACCATGTTAAGATCATATTTATTAATCAAGCGGTTGACATGGACATAAACGAAACTCAAACCCGGACTTGATCCCCAGTGTCCTAATAACCTATACTTGATATGCTCAGGTTGTAAAGTTTCTTTGAGTAGCGGGTTATCTCGCAAATAAATCATGCCCACAGCAAGGTAATTACAGGCGCGCCAGTAAGCATCGATTTTGCGTAATTCCTCAGTATCTAAGATGAGAGGTTCTTGAATTGATTGTGTCGGAGTTTGAACCATAATGCCATATACCTTTAGTATTTGCCTTCAGTCTAGCACCGCTTTTTTTTAGATTCAATAGTTTTATCAATAGTTAATGTTTTCTCAAGAATTGCTATGAAGTGCTTAAGCAAGGGTTGCTGAAAAAGCGCAGTTGTCAAGGGTAATGAATTGTTAAAGAATTGATCGACGAAATTTTAATATATAAATTCACTAAATATTTAAGGAAAGAATTGCCTAAAATGTTCAATCTAACTTACTTCAAAAAGACTTATTTTTATTAGCGATACTTAAACAAAGAAATAAGGTAAACTAAAGTATAAACTATTTATAGTAATCATTTTAGGTCGCTATGAAAGAAACAACATCTTCCTCCATGCCACCATGTTTCAATCGTTGCTTTCAAAAATTTGACCCACTATTGAAAACAAAAGCACAGAAACGGGAATTTAGAAACTATTTAGGAGGTTTATTAGGAGAGTCTAGCCGAAAGAATCTTTCTCAAATTGCTGATAATAATATTGATATTACATATCATAAATTACATCATTTCTTAACAGAATCTACTTGGAATTACATCGTCAAATATTTCAATCTTTTGAAGGTAAAAAAATAGAATATAATCAAAACTGGGAAAAATACCGAGTTTTGGCTCGGTTAGAAAGAGAGGAGAATATCAAAAAATGTTAATCCCCCTAAAAAAAGAAGCCATCAAAGACTTAATTCCAGCCGTTGCTACAGGCACTCAATACGCTTACTATTGGGCTAATATTGCTACTTTACTGAAAAACTTGTTTATTTCTCTCATTGGTATCTTAATCTTTTGGTTAATCGGCGCTGTTTTGGGGAAGGGCGCTGAGGGTTTATCCCTCATTTTTCGTGTCACTGCGGGGTTATACTGGTTATGGAGCCCTGTGTACTGGGGTAGTGTGCGCAATCGTAAGTATCGTCGCTACAATTATACGGGTTTTTGGCGCGGTCGTGTTTTAGATGTTTATATCACCGAAGAAGTTTTAAATGAATCATCCGCTTTAGATAAGTTGGGTAGGGCAATTATTGTGGAAAATTTACAGAAAAAAATTAACCTAGAAATAGGAGATAAAAGTGGATTTCGTGCTACTATTTCTAGCCCGTTAAAACGTATTCATAAAGTTATTAATCGTGGTCAAGCTGTGGAGGGTTTGTTATTATCAAATGACCCTGATTTTATGCGTATTGCTAATATTACTGATGTTTATATTCCCCGTCATAAGTTATGGGTAGGGGATTACCCTTATTTGCGCCGAGATATTTTCTTGGATATTCGCCGAGAATTAGCTAAAATTTATGGATAATTGACAATTATTAGGGTTTATCATATCAGAATACTATCTATTTTAACGCTATTTTTTACATGGTGAAACAGGCATTTTGCCTGTATTTCTCGAAAGGTAAAAAAATCCTACTTTAACTTTGATTTTTTTAAGGATTAACTCTTATTACTTGCCATTGAGAATTATTTTCTAAACTATATAGATAACGATTTTGTGGCTCTCCCCTTAACTCTAAATGATCTACTTTTTCCACTGCAAATAAAAGTAAGCAAAAGTTATCATTAGGTAATTCTTTGTTAATTTCATATTCATTATCTGTACTTTCTTCTCTGTATGAATCTTTAGGGGTTTCCCAGTAAAACTGGACTTTAGCGTTATCACTAATATTTTGCCACATTAATTTTCGTGCTTTTTGCCATTCTATATTTTCTGTTTTTGCCGTGACTATATCTATTTTTCCTGTGAGTCTAAATTGCTCTCTAGTTTTACAAAAATACCAACAAATTTCGCCGTAAGGATTAGATTTTAAATGTTCATATTTTTCACTTCTAATATCAGTAATAATCTGTAAATAATTACTATCGCCATAAAAACTCCGAAATACTACCGTGCGATTAGTAGGCATTCCCTCTGGGGTAACGGTTGCTAATTGTAAATAACGGCTAAATGGCTGCGCACGATTACGATGTAAAGCACGGGCGACGGGCGCCCTCCACGGCGGTAAAATATTAGTCATAAAGATAATGGACAATGGACAATGGATAATGGACAATGGATAATTGCGAAATTTATTATCCCATATTAGTTTTTATTAAAAGTTAACTATTAATATCATCTAAACTTATGCCTAGTTCTCGTAATTTTGCTTCTAATTTATCTGCCCTTTCTTTTTCTTTTTGCGCCTTTTCTCTTTCTTCTAATAGCTTTTGTTGTGCTTCATTATAGGTAGAAAAAACTTCACCATTAGGGTGATAAATCTTCAATTCAGGTTGATTTAATTCAAAACGAATACCTAAAAGTGGGCTTTGCCAATCATTGATATTATCAATCATTTCTAAAATATCATTTTGTCTTAAAAACCCTGTTAATTCATTTTTATCAGGATTGTAAATGTAATATTCTTCCACGCCATAACGTTGATAAAATAAAAGTTTGCCATACATTTCTTTTGGGGTGTTACCCGGCGAGAGGATTTCAAAAACTACTTGGGGGGGAATGTTATCTTCCTTCCATTGTTGATAAGAACCACGTTCACCTTTTTCTCTACCAAATACTACCATAGCATCCGGCGCACACCGCCGTTTATTATCTCCCTCCACGGGATACCATAGTAAATCACCAGCGATAAATACTTGGGGATTATCAGCAAATAACCAATCTAAATTATTTTTTATGGTAGTAATCCAACGAAACTGGAGGGTATTATCAGCCATCGGTTTTCCATCACTATCGGGATAAATAATCTCTGATTTAGTAGTTTTTTGCAGTTGACTAACCATTTTATGCCATCACAATTTTATGCCATCATTTTTATGGTAACAATCTTAGCTCACAATGGACAATTGATAATTGACAATGGACAATAGAAAGAATGTAGAAGTAATTATTTTCTAAATTCTAAATTCTAAATTCTAAATTCTTTCTCCCTCTGCTTCCCCTTCTCCCGTTTGCCCTTTTAGCCTAATTAATTTTTCTAACTTCGCCATAATTAAGTAAATTTTCAATAGCAATAAGACGATTAGACCAAGAGCGCCCTTGCCTTACATTATTCGTGTTATGCTGTTGCAAATAAGTGGGAAAACGACTACGAAGATAAACTAAACTACTTTTAGCTTGTTGTAAATTCTGAGGGTTAGGGTTTTTTGCCAAAATATCTAAATGACTACGGAGAGTATCAGCATTTTTTGCCCAATCTTGCAAAGCAGAAGGACTAATATTAATTTTGTCATTAAGTAATAAAAAATTCCATTCCTGTTGCAAAGCCCGATAACGCAAAGAAGCCGACTCAAAAGGTTGACGATGTGGAATAGGCGGAGTTTTTGTGCCGTTGCGCCCTTGAGTTTGAATTAAAATACGCTCTAAATCTTGGTCAAAATGTTCTGAGGCAAACAGGGCAAAACCGCTACTGGGCAAATTGCGCAACAACTGCATCTGATCCAATGCCTCAGCGTAAGGAACTTTCAATAAACGAATACCGGGTAGAATTAAACTGTTACTGGTGAGAGAATAATCGTTAACTGATTGTACCCTACTTTCAAAACTGCCCGTATCCAAAGCATAGGTCATCAGTACCATTAAATCTACGGAATTATTGGCAATCCAACTCTCCCAATTTTGCTGTAATGTCCACAGGCGCTCGTTTCTCTCGGTGGGAAACACTGCCGCCGAGATGGTTAAATCTGGTTTAATTTCTTTTAATTGTTGAGAGGTTTCCGCCACAAAACTATCCACTTGTTCCATGCGAAACCTTGCCCATTGTGACCACAATGGGGAAGAAGATGTTAGGGTTTGAGGATCAACGCCATATTTTTGCTTAAATAACCAACGGGCGCTATTGGTATAACCATATTGTTGTTTGGTGAAGCTATCTTGGAAAGGATAGCGAATGTAGTCGAATTGTATGCCATCCACGTCATAATTTTGAGCAATTTCTCTCAACACCCGTTGTAAATATCTTCTCACTTCGGGGTTAGCAGGATCGATGAAGGCTTTTTGAAAACCGGGTGTGCGACTAAATATATCGCCTTTTTTATCCTTTAGCGCCCAAGAAGGATGACGACTCAAAACAGGACCTAAATGATTGTCAGGTAAACCCAAAAGGCGATTATGCCCTTGATTTGCCACTGCAAAAATCCACGCCCAAGCGTGTAATTCCATATTACGCTCGTGCGCTAATTCAATGGATGCCTTGAGTGGGTCCCAACCTCTGGTCATGGGGTTTTGTTGGGGCGCTACTGTGCTAGGGTAAATGGGATAACCAGCGTTAATGGTTTCAAAAAATACGGTATTAATTCCAGCTTCTGCCATGCGGTCGAACAAATGTACTAAATCAGCTTTTGATTTCGCTTTGACAATAGTGCCTCGATCTACCCACATTGCCCTCACTTCTGGTTCAGCAAAATTACGATCCGTGGGGTAATTTTCCCATAAATCTCGTCTGGCATTAAGCCACTGTCGGCGCGCGTCGGGGAAATTTGTTCTTGCTAATTGGGGGAAGTTTTTTAATAATTCTTGGGCTTGAATGACGGCTTGGTGGGCGCTGTCGTTGCCATAACGGAAATTACTTGCAGGCGCTTTACCGACATTTTTAGAAGCAATTTGATTCATTTGGGCGATGGTTTCTGTCATCGGTTGATCATATCTCGCCTCTTTCGCTTCTCCTTTTATAAGGGTGTTTTCGACTCGATAAGTGAGGGCGCTTAATTCTGCCATCATTTGCTCTACTTCTCGATTAGAGACGTTTCTGGCGATGGTGGTAGGTTTTGCCTGAGATTGTGCGGGGGAGGGCGCTGGGGTTTTTGGTGCGGGGAAAAGGGCGCTTTGACAAGGTTGAGGATTAGGGTTGCTATTTCCTGTTAATTTGATGCGATGATCTTGTAGTGCTTTGGTAAGCCAAGCCGTGTCAAATTCAGGTTTAGTCAATTCATCGATACCCCAGCGCCAAGCAAAAAAAGTGGTATTATTACTACGCAATACGGCAGGGGGATTACCATTGGATGACCACGATGCTTCGGTGACAATTTGATTATTTTCAGGAATAATGACACCACCAATTAAAGTACCTGCTAAAAGCCTTTGATCGACTAAGTTAGTAGCGGTGGGAATTAGGTTAGAAGGGCTAGTCATGGGATAACCCCACTGCGCCCCTAAAATCTTTTTGAGACTATTTTTGACTTCATCGGGGGAGGATTGCCCAACGGGACCTGAAGCGATGATTTTTCCCCCTGTTTTGAGCCAATATTCGAGGGATTGAGCTTGATTGGGGCTAATATTGTTAACGTTGGGAATAAATAGAGCCTGTAGGGTGTTTAAGTCTCTTTGGCTTTGCCAGTTACGGGTATCTAAGATGCAATAGTCAATTTTTGTGCTTTGTAGTCGTTGGGTAATTTCTTGCCATTGGGGTGCGTTTTCTTGACTATAAACCACTCCTACCATGGCAACAGCGCCCTCCACCGCTACCCAAGGGGTTAAAATGCTACTAGCAATGATTAATTTTGATTGCCAATTATTCCTCAATTTACCCAAAAAACTGTCCATCTTTTCCTGTCAATTTTGTACAATCATCTCTAGGCTATGGTAACAGGTTTTAGATTTTAGGTGAAAGGAAGGTTTCAGGTAGCAGGTAGCAGGTTTAAAACCCTTTCCTCAATAGACTCTTGTACAAGAAAAAGATCAATAAACATAAGTTTCTTGTCAATTCTTTAACCTCACGCCTGACACCCGACACCAACAATTAATTCTATGTTTGCGTAACATCAGTTAATTATCAATAAACTAGAAAGAAATAGAATATTGTTATCTTAAACAAAGACACCAAACCTAATAGATATTGTCAACTCATCGATTAAAATAATGAAACTAGATAGAATAACTTATAATCCCCGTCAAATGAATGGACAACCTTGTATCAGAAATCTTCGTTTAACAGTGCGTCGAATTATAGAATTATTAGCTATTTATCCTGATCGTAACGAATTATATCAAGAATTTCCTGAACTAGAAGAACAGGACATTCAACAAGCATTAATATATGCTTCTAGTTATTTAGATGACCAAATTATCGACTTAGAAAATGTTGTTAAAACTGTTGCTTGATCAAGGTTTGCCCCGTTCAGCACCCAAACTTTTATTGAATGCTGGAATTGATGCGATTCATGTAGCAGACATCGGACTTGCCACAGCAGAAGATGAGGAAATTTTGTTAAAAGCGAAACAAGAAAGGAGAGTTATTGTTACTTTAGATGCTGATTTTCATAGCCTGTTAGCCTTGAGTGGTGCAAAGTTTCCTTCAGTTATCCGTATTTGCATTGAAAGACTGAAAGCTCAAGCATTCACAAATTTATTATTGTCAGTTTTACCTAAGTGTGAAGAAAGTTTACTTAAAGGTGCAGTGGTAACAATAGATCATCATCGTATTCGTTTAAGGTTTCTTCCTCTGGTTAAATAAAACTATTTTGATTTTAGGTGAAAAGGACACAAGGAGAATTATTATTAATTATTAATTATTCATTATTGAAGTGCTTACATTATCTTACGAAATTTTCGCTAATACCTCCAGAGTTAGAGTTAGTGATGGGCAAATGATGCCTATTATGACAGGTTGCCATACTGCTTCCTCTGCTTTAATCATCGTTTTACCGCAGTTAGGGGATTTTGACAGTATGGAATATGCTTGGTGGTTACAGCGTGACAAAGCCTTACTCGCTCAAAATAATATTGCTTTAAGGGTAGTAGCTATCGGGGCGAGGGGCGCTGGGCAAAAGTTTTGCGATTATACTGGTTTTGATCCTGATCATTTATTTGTGGATGCTACGGCTTCTCTACATCAACAATTAGAACTTTATCCGGGTTTACAAGTTAAGTTACCTTTTCTTTCTCCTACTCAACAAGCATGGTTTAATTTACTGGTGATGTGCGCTGGAATTGGTAGCCCCGGCACTCTCAAGGAAGTTTTACGGGGTTATACTGGTGACAAAAATTCTCCTTCTCTTTTTAGCAGTAACGAGACCATTAATATTAGTCCTTTTCCCTCTTTTCAAGGTAATTTATTCGATAAAGTTGGTCAAGATTATCAGCGCCCGTTTGAATTAGCTACTTTACGCTTAAAAAATATGATTGAAGTCTTGACAAATTGGCATATTTATGTCGAAGATGGACGATATTTAACCCAGAGGGGCGCGACATTTTTATTTGATCAAAATCAAAATTTGCTTTATCAGCATAGGGATAAAGGTATTTTGGGATTTGCTGAAAATATGAGTAATCCTTTGCAGTTTTTGCGCAATATTAATTGGGTATTCCATCGCTAATGTAAAGAAGTTGTATGAAATGTCAACGACTGAATTAGCTACAAATAATTTAGGCGCGCCATAGATTTTCACAAAGATTCTCTTTGCGTTGCGTCTTTAGTATATCAAGGTGAAAAATAAACAACGTGGTTTATTCATCTGAAATGCGCTGTAAAATAGGTGAGGAAATCATTAAAAATAAAAATTATGTTGTTAGGTGCAAGTATTGTTACTTTATTAGCTCTATTAGTGTATTTTGCCACTATCATTAATGTGGGTAGAGCAAGAATGAAATATCAGGTTATGCCTCCGGCAATGACGGGAAATGAGGATTTCGAGCGAGTGGTAAGAGTGCAACAAAACACCCTCGAACAATTAATTTTTTTCTTACCCCTATTATGGATTTTCTCTGCTTACGTTAGCGAGTTATGGGGGATAATTCTTGGTGGCACTTGGGTTGTGGGTAGGATTATCTATGCTTGGGGATATTCCCTTGAGGCTAAAAAAAGAATGCCGGGCTTTGCTATTAGCACCCTCAGCGCCCTCAGCCTTTTATCTCTTTGTCTGGTTAAATTAGGATTGATAGTATATCAACAGCTTAATTTTTAATCTTTGAGAAGTGGAGACAGGGAAGCAGAGGGAGAAAGGGAATACAGGGTGGAATAAAACAATTTATGAAAGGGAGAAAAGTTATCAAAAAACTGGGTAAGTTAAACGAGAGTACACTCTCCTAAAATTTCTAAGCGTCTATACTGATCGATACGAATAAATTTATCCCCTAATTTTTCCGCCATACTCAGAGAAATCCACCCCAGTTGTTTTAAAACTTGAATAGCTGTGGCATATTTAGCGCGCTTCGCCCCATCCAAAACTTTGATGGCTAAACCCATATCCTGACTGATATTACCGATACATTGTACCCCTTCAGCCCCCGATTTGCTCACCAGCGCCCCTTCTGTGAGCAACATCAACTCGGTATCAAAAGCGCCCTCCCCGGCGATTAAACGGGGATAACGAGTCATAGAACGTACAATGCGTTCTAAATCGATATGACTACCACAAGCCAATTTAGCGTATAAAGTGGCAATTTGCGATAGGGGTAGGGCATAAGTCGGCACACCACAATCATCCCGTGCTGCCATCAATTCTGCCGAAGGCATGGATAATAGTTCGGATATTTTCTTTAAAATCAAAGCCTGTACTGGATTAGAGCGATGGCAATAATTATCTAAATCCCAATTTCTTTGTTGACAAACCGCTAACATTCCAGCGTGTTTCCCTGAACAATTATGTTGGAGGGCGCTGTCTTTTCCCTCTGGAATGGGGCATTTCAATGTTGTAGGATCAATATCTGCTTTCCACAAGATATTAAAAACTTGTCTAGCCTGTTCGATTGTACCCTGATGGGAAGCACACATTATTGCTAAATCTCGATCCGTTAAATCAAATCTTTCTAATACTCCTGTACTGGTTACTGCTAAGGCTTGAAATGGCTTTAATGCGGAGCGAGTAAAAGTTACGGTTTCGGGGTTTCCAGCTACACAGAGGGTGCGCCCTTTGTCGTCAGCGACGGTAACTTCTACCTGATGAACTGATTCGACAATTCCTTCTCTTAATAAATGTACTTCTAAGGGAGGATATGGAGGACGTTTGATTCTGGACATGAATTACGCTTGATATATTTTATGTTATGGTTAGTAAAAGTTACTTATCCAATCTTATTTTATCAAAAAATACCTTTATTTTGAGGTTAATATCAAGGGGAGGCAGATTAACAATTGACAATTATGGTTTTACTGTTCTCGTGTAGTATATGTAATTTTGTATTTTAACTGCATTTTTATTCAAAAAAGCGTGATTTTGCATATTTTTAAGGCTTATAATATGTCTTAACTCTTTAATCTGTAAGCATTTCACCTGAAACCTGACACCCGAAACCTGACACCTCCCCTCACCAAAATACTTTTTCAGCAAACCCTAATTGTCTCATGTATAAAAATCCAGCGCCCACCGTCGATATAATTATTGAAATGGTCGATCGCCCTTCTCGCCCGATTATTCTCATCGAGAGAAAATTTGAACCGTTGGGGTGGGCAATACCGGGAGGGTTTATGGATTACGGGGAGTGCGCTGAAGTTAGCGCGCGCCGGGAGGCAAAAGAAGAAACTAATCTTGATGTCACCCTAATAGAACAATTTTACGTTTATTCTAATCCTAATCGAGACCTACGAAAACATACTATTAGCATTGTTTATATTGCCACAGCCAGAGGAAATCCCCAAGCGCAGGATGATGCCCTTAATGTTAATATTTTTGATTTATGGGAAATTCCTAAAAATCTTTGTTTTGATCATGACCAAATTTTACAAGACTATCAACGCTACCGTTATTATCACCGGCGCCCTTCAATTTGATGGTTTTAGCAAAGTCGGCATCAAAATCATGGGTGTTTTGGACCAGGAGAAGGGGAAGCAGAGGTAGAAGGGGAAGCAGGGGTAGAAGGGGAAGCAGAGGGAGAGGGGGTAGCAGAGGGAGAAGGGGTAGCAGAGGAAAGATTATAATTCATAATTCATAATTCATAATTCATAACTCCTCAAGCAAATCTGGTCTTTTTTCTTTAGTTGCCTGTAACTGTTGCTGATAGCGCCAATCGGCGATGGCTTTGTGATTGCCAGAACGTAACACCAGAGGGACTTCCCACTGTCTGAAGTGCGCTGGGCGAGTGTAATGGGGATAATCCAGCAACCCATTCTCAAAACTTTCCTCCTCCAAAGAAGCCTGTTTTCCCACTGTGCCGGGTAACAAGCGCACTACTCCATCAATGAGAGTTAAAGCCGGAATTTCACCCCCAGTTAAAATAAAATCTCCCAAAGAAACTTCCCTCGTTACCAAATGCTTAACTCTCTCGTCAATACCTTCATAATGTCCACAAATTAACACTAATTGACGATAATTAAAAGCCAAATCTTTTAGTAAAGGTTGATTTAACTTTTCCCCTTGGGGAGTTAATAAAATCACCTCACGAGGAGATAACACAGGTAAAGACTCCACCGCCGAGAAAATTGGTTCAGGTTTCAACACCATGCCAACTCCACCACCATAAGGAATATCATCTACTTGGTGATGTTTGTCCGTGGTAAAATCCCTAGGGTTGATGAAATTAACCGAAGCAATTTCTTTTTTCAGCGCCCTCCCCAGCAAGCTACATTGTATGGCTGAGGTAAAAAAATCAGGAAATAAAGTAATAACGTCAATTTGCACAGTTTATGAATAATGAATAATGAATAATGAATAATGAATAATTAAAAACTATTAATTATCCTCCCTTTCTACCTCTGCTTCCCCTTCTACCTCTGCTTCCCTTTCCCCTCATTTCTTAAAACTTTTTAGAATTTACCCAGTAGCCAATCAACTTATAAATCAACTTAGCCGCAGTAAATTCAGACACTACAGAATCTTTGGTGGGCGCTAATTCCATGATGTCACAACCAATCACCTCAAAATTACTAAAAACTGCCCTCATGAAGCCCAAAAGTTGATACCAGTCTAAGCCACCCGGTTCAGGTGTACCAACTCCCGGCATAAAACCCGGGTCTAAACCATCTAAATCAATAGTAACAAAAACTTTTTTCGTAGTAATATTATTAATGGCTTCCTCAATCCAATTAGAATTATGGTAGATGGCGCGCGCCCACATCACAGGAATATTTTTAGCTTCAATTAAATCCGCTTCTTCCTTGCAAATTGCACGAATGCCGACAGGTAAGGTAGGTAAACCCAACTCCACAACTCGACGCATCACACAAGCATGATTATGAATTGAACCTTCAAATTCGTAGCGCATATCACCATGGGCATCAATTTGCACTACAGTAAAAGATTCTCCCAAACTGTTTAAATATCCTTGTACTAAGCCTGTAGTAATAGCGTGTTCTCCACCCACTCCAATCACAAATTTACCATCCTTAACAAGTTTTTTCACCGTTTCACTGGTAATAGATAACATTTCTTCCGCCGTTAACTGATTATTGAGGCGTGTATCGGCAATATTATCATGGGTGAAAATTTTGGTTTGAAAACAAGTTTCCATTCCTAATTCTTCGTCATAACATTCTAATTGATCTGAGGCGATCAAAACTGCTTCTGGTCCAAACTCGCATCCTTTGCGGTAAGTGGTAGTAACCTCGTAGGGAATCGGTAGAATCACCACCTCTGACTCTTCATAAGTGGAGATGATTTCAGACTCTAAAAATTGTTTCATAGCATTGTTTCGGATCAAAGTTTGTAACGAACTATTATAACTGACGTTACGCACACATTTATCAAATAAAGGTGTCAGGTATCAGGTAGCAGGTATTAGGTTAAATTTAACCCGATACCTGATGCCTATCCTGATACGTTTATGCAGAATAAAACGGCATATACCGTAATAAACTGCAATAGCATTTGAGTAAAATACTCAAAAGGAGGTATCCCTCAAAGCCTTAAAAAATATTTTTAAGACACTTATGTTATCTGATTTAACAGACTGCTTCACCCACGGAAGCGTTAATAGTATTACTATCCTATTTTTGTAAGGTACTTCCCCAAAAGGGGCAACCAAAATCTCCCTTTATCGTACATCAAATATTACTTTTCTGAAACCGAAATCGAATACTTTCACAAACTTTTTATTTATTTGTCCTTTTATGTCATTTTATATAGAAAATCTAAGATTTAGTAAATCTCTTATGAAAAATAACTATTTAGCTTAATTCTTTAATTTATAAGCATTTCACCTGAAACCTTCCCTTCTCAGGCATTTTACTGTTTTAGGTTTTCAGGAAACTTAGATAGTTGTAGGATTGACACCTGTTTTTGATAAGATGACAAAGACAGCAAAATGTCACCAAAATAACAATTATATTTAGTTTACTATGGCAAAAGTTCTCGTATCTGATCCCATCGATGAAGTAGGGATTAAAATTCTGCAGCAAGTAGCAGAAGTTGATATTAAAACAGGATTATCAGAAGATGAATTAATAGCGATTATCCCTCAGTATGACGCGCTGATGATTCGTTCTGGCACTCAGGTTACTCAAAAAGTGATCGAATCTGCCGAAAACTTAAAAATTGTGGGGCGCGCTGGGGTAGGGGTTGATAACGTGGATGTGGCTGCCGCTACCCGTAAAGGGATTGTGGTGGTTAACTCCCCTGAAGGTAACACCATTGCCGCCGCCGAACACGCTTTGGCAATGATGCTATCTCTTTCTCGTCATATTCCAGACGCTAACCAATCAGTAAAAGAAAGTAGGTGGGATCGTAAAAAGTATATTGGTTCTGAGGTTTATAAAAAAAGTCTTGGCGTAGTAGGATTAGGCAAAATTGGCTCTCATGTAGCAAAAGTGGGTAAAGCCATGGGCATGAAAATTTTGGCTTTTGATCCGTTTATTTCTCAAGAAAGAGCGAATCAACTGGGTTGCACTTTAGTTGATCTTGATATTCTTTTCAGTGAATCAGATTATATTACTCTGCATATTCCTAAAACGAAAGAAACCACTAATTTAATTAATGCTGAGGCTTTAGCCAAAATGAAGCCCAGCGCCCGTATCATCAACTGCGCTCGGGGGGGTATCATCGAAGAAAATGACCTTTATGAAGCTCTGAAAAATGGTCAAATTGCTGGGGCAGCCCTTGATGTATTTGCATCTGAACCGTTAGGGGAATCAAAATTAAGAGAATTAGATAATATCATTCTTACTCCTCACCTTGGTGCATCCACTGCTGAAGCTCAAGTTAATGTGGCCATCGATGTTGCAGAACAAATTAGAGATGTATTACTCGGACTTCCTGCTCGTAGTGCGGTGAATATTCCCGGTTTAAGCCCTGATGTCATGGAAAAATTACGCCCTTATATGCGTTTAGCGGAAACGTTAGGGAATTTAGTAGGGCAGTTAGCTGGAGATAGGGTAGAGAGTCTCAACGTTAAATTACAAGGGGATTTAGCCGATAATAATAGTCAACCTTTGGTGATTGCTTCTCTCAAGGGTTTATTATCCAAAGCCTTACGGGAGAGAGTTAACTATGTTAATGCTGGTATCGAAGCGAAGGAAAGAGGTATTCACTTAGTGGAAACCAGAGACGCTAGTATCAAAGACTATAGTAACTCTATTTACCTTGAAGCAGTTGGTACTAAAGGTACTCACTCGGTGACAGGGGCGCTGTTAAATGATGGTGAGATTCGCATTACCAGTATTAATGGTTTTCCTGTCAATGTGCCACCTAATACTTATATGTTGTTCACTTTACACCGTGATGTCCCCGGTATTATCGGTAATATTGGTACTTTGTTAGGAAGTTTTAACGTCAATATCGCTAGTATGCAAGTAGGGCGCAAAATTGTGCGTGGTGATGCAGTGATGGTGTTAAGTATTGATGATCCTTTACCTGATGGTGTTTTATCTGAAATCATTAAGGTAAGCGGTGTTACTGATGCTTATACCGTAAGTTTATAATCTCATGGTGACGGGGGAGGGCGCTGAAAATTATATTTTCTTTTTTCTCCCCTTTTTTTCACTGTTTTCAGCAGAGGGGTGCTGATTTCATTAACCCCGAATAACTGGCAACTGACTAAGGGGAATTGTCAAAGTGACAGTAGAACCAAGACTCTCGCCCATACTATAAAAAGAGATTCTTCCCCCCATGGATTCGATTAAGCGCCGAGAAATAGCTAACCCTAATCCGGTACCTCCTGTGGATTTTGTCCTAGAGCCATCCACCTGATAAAATTTCTCAAAGAGGTTTTCTTGTTTTTCTAAGGATACTCCAATACCAGTATCGGCAATACTCATTTTGACTAAACCGGGCAGACTTTTGCCGTTATATTGAATAGCTTTAGCAATAATTTCCACGGTTAGGGAAATTTCTCCTTCATGGGTAAATTTAAAGGCGTTACCGACTACATTCAATAAAACTTGCAGTAGTCTTTGATAATCTGAATAAATTAAAATGGGGTCATAGGTAGTGGGTAAATCGAAATGAAATTCAATATTCTTCTTTTCTGCTTGGCTTTGAGCAAATTTGGCAACATCTTCACAAATTTGATTAAGGGAAATATTATCGAATCTAAATTCAATTTTATTCGCTTCAATTTTGGCGATGTCTAAAATATCATTAATCAAATTAAGTAAGTGTAATGCCGAGCGATGGGCTTGAGTAATAAATTCTTTTTCTTCTTCTTCATCATCTGCCATGTCATCTAAAACCAACTGCAAAAACCCTAAAATGCCATTTAAAGGGGTTCTTAATTCGTGGCTGGTACTAGCTAAAAATTCGCTTTTTAATTGAGAGGCTTTTTCGGCTTCAATATTGGCTTGTTCTAGTTTTTGATAAATGGTAGCATGGGCGATGGCTGTTCCCACTTGTTCTGCTAATTCTTGGATCAATTCTGATTCTGCTTCACTCCAGTATCTGGTGCGATCACACTGGTTAAGGGCAATGACTCCGTTTA
Source organism: Cyanobacterium sp. T60_A2020_053 (assembly GCA_015272165.1). Lineage (NCBI taxonomy): Bacteria > Bacillati > Cyanobacteriota > Cyanophyceae > Chroococcales > Geminocystaceae > Cyanobacterium > Cyanobacterium sp. T60_A2020_053. The sequence continues at coordinate 24,815 of JACYMF010000062.1, read as the reverse complement.
GCTGTTTTTGATAAAATGTACCTACGATTAAAACCGATAAGCATTGATACTGATGGTCATTATTTTGATGGTAAACAAAAGGTTTTTGATGATGGCTAACATCTTGTAAACACTGATAATCATTGATGGCGAATCTTTGCCCTAGTAGGGAATTATGGGAAGTGTGGCAATATTCAGCTTTTACGTCCAAAAAATTGGCATCGGTGGAGGGCGCTAGTAAAAGACAACGACTTACTTGTAAGGCTTCTCCTATGCTATCAACGGTTTGTTGCCAAATAGTTTCTAGGTCTAGTGTACTACGAATATTTCGGGCAATCCGAGTCAATACTACTTGAAAAGGATCAGGGTTGGTGGGTAAAGCTAAATTTGAGGTGAGAGAAAAATCAGAGGAAGATAAGCAGTATCCTGTGACAAAAACCGAATCAAATTTCCCCTCAAGATTTTTGATGGGGGTAATCATTAATTCAAAAGGAAACTGTAAATTTTCGTAGGAAAAAATGTGATAACAGCGCTCTGGGATACCCCTAGCTATTACCCGTCTGATTTTTTCGAGATAAGAAGACAGGGGGATTGGTTTAAATTTTTGACCAGCGCCCTCCCCCCCATCATTGCAGAAGTCTAGTTGTATTTTAGTTGGTTGCCAAAAAAAAGCTCGATAGTTACCGTCACTATCTTGAGTAAAAACCAACTCAGCGCCCATATGGGCTAAACTATGGCAATTAATTATACTCAATTTTATTTACTATCATTATTTATTGAGCTGGATAAGTCCCTCTATAGCATCAAGATTAATTCATGTTGGCTACTATGGGCATATAGTTGATCGTATAACTAAATGATTTTCTAGTCATTCCATTCCCCCCGTGGTGGCACAGGAGGATTACGGCGCAGACTACGAGTTAGTTCATCATCTTGTTTTCTCTCACCCTTGAGCCATTCTTTGAGGGCGGTTTCCACCACTTTACTGGGGTCATTGGTTAAATGTTTAATTTTTTCTAATAAAACAGCGTCAATGTGCATGGAAATTTCGACCTTTTCTCCACTGCGATTGTCAGATAATATATCGTTACTCATAATTATAATTAGTCATAATAAATTTGCCATACTTCCATTCTACTCTTGATTTTCACTCTCTTCAATTTTTCCCGGTCGGTTAATCAGGCAATTTATATTGAGAAACTATTTTTTTGGCGTAATCGGGGACGTGCGCTGATAGTTTTTCGGGATAATTTCGTTTAACATAAAGATAATTGCGAGTAAAGTGGGAATCAATGGAAAATCTCGCATATTCTAATCCCTGTGGTCCTACTTTTTCAATCACTACCCCCATTAATTTTGCTGCCCACATGGGTAATGTAACACCTTGATCATAGGCTGGAATACTATTTTGAACGGCTTGTTTTCTTTGCCCTTTGGACATGACAGGTTGAGTTTCTAGCTGATCTTGCACTAAGTCTAACATCTCCTGTCCTGTGTGGTTGCGCACGACAATCCATTGCCACCCGAAGGGCGCTCCCATATACCCCACCACCAAATCAGCGAGAGAGTTAACATAGTCAAAACAAGTCATACAAGAAGGAGCAAAAACGTCTTTTAATTGATTGGTTTTTAAGCCAAAAAAAGGTACTTTTTCTACACTGCCATCTTCATGCTTAAAATGTACCCGAAAATCCTGCATAAATTCGTAAGCAATGACTGTGTCAGGAGATTTGCTGGTAGTTTCCAAGAATTTTTGTAGCCCAGCGCGCGTCACATTATCCACACAGGGCGTACCGAGAATATATAATTTTTCTAAACCTAATTTATCCTCAACTTCTCTCAGTGCCTGAATTTGACAACCCACGCCAATCACCAATAACCTTTTCATCCCTGACTGTTCGATTTGTTCTAATACCGACAGATTAGGCGATAAAGTGGGTTTATTGACCTTAGCCCCCAAAATTTCCTCTGTAGTGGTGGCAATTATGGGTTTAGGTTGAAAACGATCTTCATCGCTGTTTTGAACGCATACAACCCCTTCTACTAGCCCCTGCGTTAACATTTCACAGGCGATGGTACTCACAATGCCAGTCCATTGAGCGCCCGGTATAGGTTCTTTTTTCTTAGCGCCCATCATCTGTTGATGCACACCAAAATAAAGGTCATTTTCCGAGTCAAGATTACGACTGCGCCCGTGTGCTTTTTCTTCTAAATCGGCAATCTGTTGATTAATGAAAGCGCAGGCTTCTTTAACGTAGTGAATATAATAAGTATCGCATAAACCGCACTCGCTACATAACTCTTTTGCCGGGCGCTGGCTTCCTTGTTTTAATGCTTTAGCTTTTTTATGGTTATTTAATGCTGTCATTTTATTTGGTTTTAATATCATCTGATGATGATCAATTTTACCGCTTTTGGTGTTGATGAATTAATAACTGATGTTTTCTCGAGTTAGGAAATAAAGAATAAGGAATGAGTCGTAGTATTGAAGATACTTTTTTTAAAAGAATAAAACTAATTTTTCAGATCTCATAAAAACTAAAATACCTAAATTTAAACAAGAGGTTTTAACCCTTTGTTACCAGATTATTTTTTACTTACTCAAGAAAGCCTATCTATTCAAAATTTATACCTTGACGGCGCAGTTTCTCTTGTAACTCTTGTAACTCTTTTTCCGCTTTTTCTGCTCTTTCTTGCTGTTCTTTTTGTTCTAAAGTAGCTTTTTGAGCCGATTCATCTCCAGTTAACAATAAATTACCATTTTCATCACACCAGCGTAACCAAACACCGCTAAAACTTTCAAATTCTCCCTCCCACAAAGTCAATCCTAAATTAACCCCTTCTAACCAAGTATCAGAAGTTTCCTGATAATTGATGCCCGTGAGTTTAAATATTCTTAAAATCTTATTACTTAAATGTTGTTGAGGATCATAAACTATATAATAACTCACCCTCATATATTCATAAATTTTCAATTTTTCGCTTAATTCTCCCCCTACTTTATTAGAGACAATTTCGAGGCAAACTTCGGGGCTTTTCCCAAATTCCCACACCAAATAACAACGGTGATTTTTTTCCCACAAATTTTTGGGAGTAGTAACTCCCAAACTCAAGAAAAAATCTGGCACAATGGGAGGTTTTCCCAGACTAGCGTAAATACCAACATTGGCATCGGCTAAAAAAGTTACTTCTTTTCTAGCATGATAAAGAATGCTGGTTAAAAATCTTTGTTGTTTTGCTGAACCAAAATTATCCACGGGTGTATCATCCTCTGTGATTAAATGACTAACATCAGGTTTGGTGATAAATTCTTCTTCATGATTGGTGGAAATTTGTACTTGTGCTACCATTTTGCTCTATTTCCTTAAACCTTTTTTTTTATTTTAAGCCTAAAATCAGAGATTTATAGTTGTTTCAATAAAGATTTAGATAGGGTTTGCTGAAAAAGTATTTTGGTTAGGGGCGGTGTCAGGTATCGGATGTTATATCATGTTCAGGTAATCTGTTACAAAAGATTATATCTTCGTAATTTACCCACCGTGTAATGAATTACACGGAACCAATAGTATCTCGTTCAATAAATTGAACTAAGATATTGATATTACTAATTTGTAAGTGGTCAAGCGAACTTGATATTAGGTATTAGGTTTGAAAATTACACCTGAAACCTGAAGCCTGAAACCTAGTCACCTTTGCCCTTCACCTCACCCTGCAAAATTTTCCATTGTCAATAACTAAAAACATTCCCGTAATAAATCAGAGGAAATTTCATCAGTAATAATCACTTTACCGATAGCAGTCGGCAAAATAAAGCGCACTCTACCCCCCCTGACTTTTTTATCTAATTGCAAACTATCTATTAATTTTTCCCTATCCACATTATCAGGAATAGCGATAGGTAATCCAGCTTTAAGGATTAACTCATTTTGTCGCTGTAATTCGTCTTCTTGCCATAATCCAGCTTTGACGGCAATTTTTCCAGCTATTGCCATACCGATTGCCACCGCCTCACCGTGAACATAAGTATTATAATGGGTCAAACTTTCTACACCATGCCCCACTGTATGCCCATAATTGAGAATAGCCCTTAAACCTCCTTCCCTTTCATCTTGTGCGACTACTTCAGCTTTCGCTTGGCAAGATCGTTCTAAAATGTAGCTAAGTAGATTAGGGCTTAAAAAGTTCATGCTATTAAGGTTTTCCGCTTGTTCAAGGGCATGAAAAAGGTCTTGATCCCAAATTACTCCATATTTAATTACTTCTGCCATACCTGCTTTAAACTCTCGCTCTGGCAATGTTTTCAAAACATCAGGATCGATTAAAACCAGTTTAGGTTGATAAAATGCACCAATTAAATTTTTGCCTTGGGGATGATTAACGCCAGTTTTTCCGCCTACGGAAGCATCTACCATGGCGAGTAATGAGGTGGGAATCTGAATAAAGTTAATGCCTCTTAACCAAGTGGCTGCGGCGAATCCTGTCATATCACCGATAACGCCTCCCCCTAGTGCCATCATGGTAGAGTTTCTTTCTAAGCGCAGATTTAAGGCTGTGTCATAAATTTTGCTAATAGAATCAAGGGTTTTATTGCTTTCTCCTGCCGGAATGAGATGATAATTAACGGTAAATCCAGCGCCCTCCAGCGATGCCATCACCGTCTCACCATAGTAATCAAATATTTCGGGGTTGGAAATAATTAAAATCTTGTTACCAATATTGAGGGGTTTGGTATAGTTACCGATATTGCTTAAACCACCGGAAGCGATGTGGATATTATAAGGATTTTGCGGTAATTTTACGGAAATAATTGAGGACATGATGATGGCACAATAGAATCAATTTAACAGTCTATTGTACAATGTATTGGTTATCTATTTATTAAAAGGAGTTTTAACATGACTGCTGGTGTAGTAGCTTATATCGGGATTATTGGTGGTTTTTCTGTGACGGCGGTGGCTTTATATTATGGTTTTCGCGCTTTAAAATTACTTTAATTTATGCTTATCCCCTTCCCTAAGAGGGGGATAATTTACCCACCGTGTAATGAATTACACGGAACCAACAGTATCCCGTTCAATAAATTGAACCAAGATTATTTTGGCTATTCTACAAATGTTTAAAAAAACTGCTTTATTTTCTTTCGTTATTATTGCTAGTCTGAGTATTACAAATAATCCTATTTGGGCAGAAAATCAACAGGTAAATCCTCTTAAAAATAACAACATTGAAGATGTTTTATTACCTACTCAAAATCGTCCTTTAACTGAAGCAGAAAAGGCACAATTACAAGCAGATTTACAATTATTAAATCAGTCAGCAGAAGAACAATTAGCGTTAGGAAATGAAGATCAAGCGGTAGAAATTTGGTATCGTCAATTAAGGTTAACTCGTTTTCTTGGTTTACAGTCTGAAGTTCAAGAAATTACTAGGTTAGGTCAATTATTTTGGCAACGGGGGAGGGCGCTGGAGATTAATAATTTAACGGCAAGGTTACAGATTTTAGAAGCTGAAAATACTGTCGATAATCAGTTAAATTCACAGTATTTAGATATTTTTTTTAAGGCTTATCAAAGTTTAGGTAATGTGGAAAAATCAGTAAATATTCAACAGCAAATTTTAACCGAAGTTAGGGAAAAGAAAAATCAGGAAAAAGTTAAAGAAAACTTGATCAGTTTAGGGGAATTATATTTGAGTAAGTTTGATTATTTTAATGCTCAACCTATTTATGAGGAGTTATTAACTATTTCGGAGAGAGAAAATGATTTTATTAATCAAACTAATTATTTAAAAAATCTTTCACAAATTAACAGCGCCCTCCTCCGTAGCGAAAACTCTATTATTTATCGAAAGAGATTAATTGAAACCTACGAAAAAACAGATAATTTTAATGACATAATTTTAGAAAAAATTGCCATCGGGGATGAATATAAAAAACTCGATCAACCGCAAGAAGCTGGTATTTATTATCAAGAAGCCTTTAATTTAGCATGGAGTGTCAAGAGATTTGCACAGGCTGGAGGGGCGCTAAAACAGTTAGGCATTCTTTATCAAGACTATGAAAAATTAGATTCTGCTCTACAAATTTATCGAGAATTAATCATCATTGAACAACAATCTGCTAACTTTTATGGCTTAATGGAAACCTACGGGCGCATGGGTACAATTTATCAACAGCAAGGCAATTATTCAGAAGCGAAAAATAATTGGCGGAGGGCGCTGGAAATTGCCCAACAGTTAAATCATAAAGAGGATTTTTACCGCAATAAATTAGCCGAATTACCATAAACTTTGGTGAAACAGACATCTTGCCTGTCTTTCGGGAAAGTCAAAATTGGGTTGTGCTTCATTTCACCCAACCCAAAATCAACTTGTTAAAAGTTATATCAAGTTCCTTTGATCACTTATACTAATCTTAGTTCAATTTATTGAACGTAATTCCATTGGTTCCGTGTAATTAATTACACGGTGGGTAAAGTGCGAAGAGATAATCTATTGGTAACTAATTATCCCAATTTGATGTTACTCATAAAGCCAAGATTTTTGACATTTTTCCCAGCTTACCAACTCTTCATCACCAAACCAAAGACTAATCTCTCTTTGGGCGGTTTCAATAGCATCAGAGCCATGAATGAGGTTACGTCCAATACTAACACCAAAATCGCCCCTAATTGTACCCGGTTCAGCGCTAAGAGGATTAGTAGCACCAATAATTTTACGAGCGGAAGCCACCACGCCATCACCTTCCCATACCATTGCTACCACAGGAGAAGAAATAATAAATTCTACTAAATCACCGAAAAATGGGCGCTCTTTATGAACATCATAATGTTTCTCCGCTAATTCACGAGAAACACTCATCAATTTTAAACCTACAAGGCTAAAACCTTTATTTTCTAGGCGTTTAATTACTTCTCCCACGAGGTTACGTTGTACACCATCGGGTTTAATCATTAAAAAAGTACGTTCCATTAGTATTTCCTGATTATATTAAATTTTGTTACCTAAAAAAGATTACCAAAAAATGGTTAAGATTATTTCTTAATTTTGCACTGCCATATTTAGGAGCTATATCATGTTCTGGTAATCTGTTATTAAAGACTATATCTGCGCAATTTACCCACCGTGTAATGAATTACACGGAACCAATAGTATCTCGTTCAATAAATTGAACTAAGATGTTGATATTACTAATTTGTAATTGCTCGAGCAGACTTGATATTTTTGAATAAATCAAAACCTTTTCCCTTCATCTCTCGATTTTATTTTTTAAGCAAAGCCTCTTTAGGTAACCGATCTATGTCGATCACACACTAATAAAGTTCCAGCGCACACACACATAGGGACAATAATCAAGTTTAATAGAGGAATACTAATCATAATTAAACAGGCTAATCCAAAACCAAAAGTACGGGGAAATTCTTTAAAAACAAAGGTTAATTTTTCTCTAAATTTTAATCTTTTTCGTTCTAAAGTAGCGTCTAAAAAATCTAAGCAAACTATGGTAATTGTTAACATTGATCCCCCATAAACAGAGATAACATTACCTACGGCTGGAATAAAATTTAATAAAAATAAGGGTAAGCCTACTATGATAGATAATAAGATTTTCTTTAATTCAAATAAAATAGCTCGAACTATATCTTGTAAAGGATCAATTTCAATAATTTCTAATTGTCCTCGTTTAATAACTTCGATTTTTTCTGATAGTTTACCATACCACGGCGCCCCCAACACCCCTCCAAATTGAGCAATAATAATCCCAATGACAATAAACATAACTATTAATAATAATCCCCTAATAATCGAACTAATAAAATTAGTTATAATAATTAAAATATTTAACCACTGAGGAAGGTTTTTAATAAATTCTTGCAAGGAAATAACTAAATTATTAACTACAGTTTCCCATAAGTTTAAGCTAGGTTGCAATATTAATAAATATGTGATTATTCCGATAATAATATTGATTAATATAGGAATAATTAAGTATTGCCATAAGGATTTATTTTTAGCAATAAGATTAAGAGCTTGAAAAGGATAAAAAAAACCTGTCAAAAAGCCAAATCCACTAATAATATTTTTCAGCATTATTTAACTAAGAAAGCGAGTGAGGTCAAAGTCTTCTGGGGCTGAAGTATTCATGGCACGATGTTGATTTAACCATAACAAAATTCGTTCTTGATAGCTAACAGCGCCCTTCACCTGTTCAGATAATTGACTTAAACCACCATTAGCGTATTCTTCAAAAATCACTACCCTTTCTTCTTCGCCGTTAGGATAATGGGGAGAAATAATTTGCGGGTTTTTGGTTTCGGTAATAGCGATCATTTTGATTAATAAATCATAACCACGACTGATAAACACCTCTAAACTGATGGGAGAAGGCTCTTTCGCTATACTTTCTAGGGGTTGACGATAGTGATATTTTGTACCTACGGCGGCGGCAAATGCCATTAGATCGGCATAGGTAGAAAAAACCCCTTCTGGATGGTTATGGCTATGGACCAGGCATAGGACGAGGGGCGCTTTATCCTGTGCGATTCGGACTCTCAATGACATGATCTTTTGTCAATCATTAATTAGTAATTACAGTGATTTTATAACCTTTGAGACAAACTTACTCATATTTTTTAGTTCAACAACACTTTGGATTATCACAAAGATTACCTTTGCGTCTTTGCGCCTTTGCGAGAAACAAAAAATACTGATATTAATAATATCTTGTTCAGGTAATGAATGAATACATTAGATAACTAAATCTTAGTTTCATCTTAGCCCGTAGCTTGTAACAAACGGACTAATTTAGACAACTGATCTCGATTAAACACTTGAGTTAAAGTTGTGGCGGCAGTTTCCGGGTCTAAACTAAGTAAAATTTGGGGAGTTTTTGCCTGTGCTAACTGTTCTAAACCTTGAGATGGCGCAATTTCAGCGCCCTTCCCCACTTCTAAACAATCCCCAGCTAGTTTTATTTCCTTGATGACGACGGGCGCTAGTAAACGATAGGAATGCTTAGGATTACCGATGGCTTTTTGACAACATTTGAGTAAATTCTGCCAACCATTTTCTTCCGGTGCAAGGGCAACGAGACGATCACATAATCCTTGTAACTGTTGACGATTTTCGGTGGTGGATTCCTGTTTAAAAATTGCCAACATACGTTGCAATAACGGTCTAATTTCCATAACAATCTCATTAACGGGAATAGAACTAAGAGACTGAGCGGAATTTTTAACTTGTGCGGAGGTAATTTTTGGAGCGGTAGGAATATCACCATCCACCAACTGCTGTAAATAGTTTTGTAATTCTGTAAAATGAGGACTGGCGGCTTGAATAATGCTTTCTCCTTCTTCTTCTTTTAAGCCAAAAGGTCCTTGTAAACGTTCTAGTAAGTCTTGTAAAATATCGTAGGCTTTTAAAAATAAACTTTCTAAAGTTTGATCAGGCTTGATGGTTTGATCTTTAATAATCTTGAAAGCATCTTCGAGACGGTGCGCCGTAGTTTGGATACTGGTAAAACCTAACATAGCTGCGCCCCCTTTGATGGAGTGCGCTGCCCTAAACAGTTCGTTAACGCTTTCTTCATCGTCAATGACTGAGGATAAGTCTAATATGCCTTTTTCTATGGTTTCTAAATGCTCTTTGGCTTCTTCGATAAAGTAGCCGACTATTTTTTCATTGTTGCCACCATCCACGATCTTACCCTCACAAATATCTAATTTTAGTCATCATTATATTAAATATTAAACCATTTAGCGTTACAAAATTACGAATTAAGAATTGACAAATAATTATTAATTATCCATTGTTCATTACAATTCAGCCAAGACAGCTTCTAAAGCAATGGCGGTATGAGTCCAATGAGTTCCTCCTTGACAAAAAGCAATATAAGGCTCTCGCAATGGACCATCAGCAGATAGTTCAGATGTACTACCATCAATAAAAGTACCTCCTGCCATAATCAAGTCGCTTTCATAGCCGGGCATGGGCGCTGGAATAGGGTCAAGATACGAGCCCACGGGGGAATATTTCTGAATGGTACGACAAAAAGCAATAAGCGCCCTCCCCTCTTTAAACTTCACGGCTTGAATGGTATCACGACGAGGGGCAAAAGGTGACGGATTGACTTCATAACCTAACTTGTCAAATACTGTGGCAATCAGGTGAGAACTTTTCATGGCTTCCCCCACCATTTGCGGTGCTAAAAATAACCCTTGAAATAACAGCCGATTTTGGTCGAAAGTCGCCCCCCCACTGCTACCGATGCCGGGCGCTGTAACTCGACATAGCGCCCTCTCCACCAACTCACCATTACCGGCAATGTATCCCCCCGCCGTCACAATCGTCCCTCCCGGATTTTTGATCAATGAACCAGCCATCAAATCAGCGCCCACCGCCGTCGGTTCAACGGTATCGATAAATTCCCCATAACAATTATCCACAAAACACACCGTTTCAGGATTTTGACCCTTGACAATTTCGATAATTTGTGCTATATCAGAAATAGATAAACTCTCACGCCAACTGTAACCGCAAGAGCGCTGAATCAAAACTAATTTAGTGTTAGATTTGATGGCAGTAGAGAGATTTTGCCAATCAATTTTACCATCTGGAGTTAGTGCCAATTCACGATAACCGATGTTAAAATCCTTTAAAGAACCTTGTTTTTCTCCCCTGATGCCGATAACTTCCTCTAAAGTATCATAAGGATGTCCAGCCACCGCCAACATTTCATCACCCGGGCGCAATACCCCAAACAAACAAGAAGCGATGGCATGAGTGCCGGAAACAATCTGCACTCTCACCCCGGCGTGAGGGGCGCCCATCACCCTAGCGTACACCTGATCTAATACTTCTCGACCCAAATCATCATGACCGTAGCCCGTAACACTGCTAAAATGATGAACACCGACTTTATATTCTCGGAAGGCTTGTAATACTTTTTCTAAGTTTTTTTTGATATGTAAATCTATAGCTTGAAAAGTCGGATTTAATGTTTCGATTGCCTGATTGATTATTGCTGAAGAATTAACCATTTTTTAATAATTATTTAAAATATTTAAGTATAACATACAGTGAATATAAATTATTTCTAAGAAACTGCAATAAACTTACCCTTTTTTTATAGATTTTATCTTTCATCACAGTAAAATATATTTTTAAAAGTAATTTTATAGCGTTTTTCATGACAATGAGGCACTTTTATTATTCTCAAGTCCCCCTTTTTAAGCAGGGCGTTTTCATTCTCAAAAATGTTAGTTTCTCAAACTAGCCAATAATCTGAAATTCAGAGGTTTTTAACTACTAATAAATCAATTAATAGTAAAAAATCCTCCTGTCTCCCTGAATCTCCCCCCTTTTTAAGGGGGGTTGGGGGGGATCATCCTTATATTGTCTTCTTGTCAAAAACAAATCAATTTTGATCCTGACTTTGAAAACACCCTGCTTTTTAAGGGGGATTTAGGGGGATCACCACTTCGTGATTGCTTAGCGCTAATCTTCACAATAATTGCTATATATCACTCTAGCTATTGGCTTTGCCGATTTATTGCAAAGCGGATTATTGTTTAAAACTATCATTGTAATATTAGAACACGACAGAGTATAATAAGATAAAATTTTAAAATAAAAGAAAATGGCAAAAAATGTTTTAATTTGGTTTCGTAATGATTTAAGAATCCACGATCAAGAATGTATTTATCAAGCCATAGAAAATAAAGCCAACAATATTTTACCCTTATATTGTTTTGATGATCGTAGCTACAGTAAAACTTCCTTTGGTTTTGATAAAACAGGTCAATTTAGAGCAAAATTCATCATCGAAAGTGTAGCAGATTTACAAAAATCTTTACAAAAATTAGGTAGTGACTTAATTATTAGAAAAGGTAAAACAGAAGATATTATTAGCGAAATTGCTCAACAATATCATATTGACGAAGTATATTTTTCAGAAGAAGCTACCGCAGAAGAAATTAAAATCGAAAAAAAATTAACTAGAAAATTAGAACAACACAACATTAAAGTAAAAACTTTTTGGCAAAGTACCCTTTATTATCCCGAAGATTTACCCTTTACCATTGATAACTTACCAGATTTATTTACTAACTTTCGTAAACAAGTAGAGAAAAAAAGCGAAGTATATGAACCTTTTAAAACTCCTGAAAAATTACCATCATTACCTAATATCGACTTAGGAAAAATACCTACTTTAAAAGAATTAGGACATGATAATTTTAAAGTCAGCGAATTAGGAGTATTAAAATTTATTGGTGGAGAAACTGAAGCCTTAAAAAGATTAGAATATTACCTTTGGGATAGTGATTTAATCAGTAAATATAAAGAAACTAGAAACGGAATGTTAGGAGGTGACTATTCATCAAAATTCTCAGCTTGGTTAGCTTGTGGTTGCATTTCTCCTCGCTTAATTTATACAGAAATCGAAAAATATGAAGTAGAAAGAGTTAAAAATGATTCTACTTATTGGCTAATATTTGAATTATTGTGGCGTGATTTTTTCCGTTTTACTACCTTGAAATATGGCTCAAAAATATTTCTTAAATCTGGTTTACAACAATTTGATTTTCCTTGGCAGGAAAATTGGCAATTATTTGAATTATGGACTGAAGGAAAAACGGGTTATCCCCTCATTGATGCTAACATGAGAGAATTAAAAACCACTGGTTTTATGTCTAATCGAGGACGACAAAATGTCGCTAGTTTTTTAACAAAAAATCTCGGTATAAATTGGCAGATGGGCGCTGAGTGGTTCGAGTCTTTGTTAATTGATTATGATGTGTGTAGTAATTGGGGTAATTGGAATTACACCGCCGGGGTGGGTAATGATGCACGAGCATTCCGTTATTTTAATATTCCCAAACAATCTAAAGACTATGATTATAAAGGGGATTATCTACGCCATTGGTTGCCAGAAATAGCGCCCGTCAAAGGAGAGAAAATCCATGAACCTTGGCAATTATCCCCAGAAGAGCAAAAAAGATATAAAGTACAATTAGGGGTAGATTACCCTCGTCCCATAGTGGACTTTTTTAAGTCTGTTAAACATAATGAGAAAGTTTATTTGGGTGCTAGTAAATGACAACGATTTTAATTGTAGAAGATGACCCTATTAATCTTAAAGTTTTTAGTAAAATTTTAAGTAAAAGGGGCGGATTTGATATTATTGGCACGGAAAACGTTAAGGAAATAATTGATGTTACTACATCAGGAAAGGTAGATTTAATATTAATGGATGTATCTTTATCTAATAGTTTTTATGATGATAAACCTGTTGATGGCATTAGAATTACTCAATTAATTAAAGCTGATCAAATCAGTGAAAATATCCCTGTAATTTTGATTACCGCCCATGCTATGCAGGGAGATAAAGAGTATTTTTTGGAGTTGAGTGGCGCTGATGGTTATATCACTAAACCCATTGTTAGTCAAGATGAATTTGTGAGTCAAATTAAATCTTTTCTCTCATTAACTTAACTTTCGTAACGGTGGAGGGCGCACTCCGAATCAGGTTTGATGAAAAAGTGATGTGTTTATGTTAACAAAAAATCAAGGCGCACTCCACCTAGGTAGATGCGCCCTTATTTTATGTTTGTTTGTTTATACTTAAGGTCTTTATATAAGCTGACCTCAATTTATTCATACAATTATAATCACATATTCTGTAAACTTATGGATTTTTCTTAAGATTTATTTAATAATTTGTAAGATAATGTCTTATTATATAAAGTAATGTAAATAAAATTAACTTTTATAAAGAGAAATTCCAATTTTTTGAGAAAACCATACTTCAAAATTACGGATAGAAAAAAAGTTATCTGCTGAACTTTCGACATTAACAACCATCGGTTCAACTAATATAGTAAACATTCCTAACCGATTACCAGCTAAAACATCCGTAAAAATTCGATCTCCCACCATTGCCACTTGATTAACTGGATGTTTCATTGCTTCCACCGCTTGACGAAGTTTTTTTCGTGAGGGCTTTCCCGCTCCAAATATATATGGTACATTCAAGGCATCAGCAATATTACCAATACGATTGCGACTCAAATTATTACTCACTAACCATAAATCAACAAAAGGACGAATTTCTGTCACCCATTGTAATAATTCTGGAGATAATTCACTTTCTCGAAAAGGTATAAGAGTTTCATCCACATCTAATACTAATCCTCTGAGATTTTTTGCTCGGATTACTTCTGGGGTTAAATGAATAACAGTATCTCCCAATACTAAATCTGGTTGTAATAAAAGAGTTTTTGACATACTATGACAGTATCAATGGGTATTTTTTAAATGTGATAATATTCTTTGAAACATTAACTTTTCTAGTTATATTTTACTCTATTAACCAGCGCCCTTCACCCTACATCAGACAAATGGGTTAAGATTAGCGAAACTAATTATCATTAAAAAAAAGAATTTAGCAAATAAAATCATCCACGAAATGAAGCGATTAAAGAATAATTTTTGCTATAAATTGTTTTTTCAAAAACTTAACAAGGGGTTAAAACCCCTTGCCCTGATTAAACTAAGAAGCAGATACTTCAATAGGATAAACGCTAACTTTTTTCTGAGAGCGTGATTTATACTCAAACTTAACAACACCCGGAATTAAAGCAAAGAGAGTATCATCACTACCTCTACCGACATTTTCACCCGGGTGAACTTTTGTACCACGTTGACGGATGATAATATTACCAGCTTTAACAGTTTCACCACCGTAACGTTTTACGCCTAAGCGCTTAGAATTAGAATCTCTTCCGTTTCTGGTACTACCTGTACCCTTTTTATGTGCCATTGTTAATTTCTCCTATAATTACTTAATCTAGTGTAGATTATTTTGACAGTTTAGCCTTGTAAAATAACTTCTTGGCTACTTTCTTCTGCTGATTTTTCGGCGATAACATTACCGTTGAGACTGATAGAATTAATCATTAAACGACTTAATTCTTGTCTATGCCCTCTTTTTTTACGGGTTTTCTTTTTAGGTTGCATTTTATAAACAATCACTTTTCTACCCCGGCTATGGCGTAAAATTGTGCCGTTGATGGAAGCGCCCTCCACATAAGGTTGTCCTACTTGGATATCCCCCTCATGATTGAGTAATAAAACCTTATCTACCGTTAATTCTTCATCAACTTCCATGTCAAATCGATCTAATTCATAAAATCTGCCGGGTTCAACTTTTAGTTGTTTACCGCAAATTTCGATAATTGCGTAAGTCATAATATTTTCCTTTGATATACTGCCGTACAGGTAGCAGAAATTTACTTTCTACTTTTAGTTATGCCCTAACCTGATCCGAACAGGATGTTAGACACAATCATCCATTGTACCTTGATTTTAGTTTTTGTGTCAATAGTTAGGCAGTTAGTAACTTGTTAGAAAAGATTTACCACAATGAACTAAAAAGCGATTTTTAACAGCATCTCGACCCAACAACATTCTAAATCCCATGGTATCTCGATTAGTCAAAGTTAATTCAATTTGCCATTGATATTTTCCCATGGTAATCGATGTAGTAATAACGGGGCGTTTTTCTACTTTTCCTCCCGAATTTTTGATCTCTCGATATTCGGTGAAGGGCGCTGAAGCCTTAACAATTAAGTGATTATTTTTTTGTAAAGGATGAATCTCAAAATTGACCACATTTTTGCCCTCTATTTCTACTAAATGAACATTGAAAGCGTGTAAAGCCGATGTTTTAGCGCCCGTATCAATCTTTGCCTTAATCGAATCAACCTGAAACTCAGGAAAAGAAATATATTCACGCCAACCAATAATCCCTAAATTATTACTTTGATTTTTCATAAACAATTAAAACTAAACATACTCATAAGATAAACAAATAATTTGTAGTTAATAATACCAATATTTAATCAATATCATTAGAGATTTTAGCGCCCGACCCCCGTAAGAAAAGAGAAACATTATGATAATCTAGGAAAAATGAAAAAATAACAGATTAATTTTTTAGTAAAAAGATAAATAAAACTTATGTCTTGGATTAAGCCAATTTTAGCCACTGCCACAGAAGCAGAAACCGCTAACCCTTCCTTAGTATTAGCAGGAGTATTGTTAAGTTTAGTCATTATCTACTTTGCCAGTAAACTAGGAGGAGAACTTTGTTCAAGAATCAATCTTCCCTCCGTCTTAGGCGAATTAGTAGGCGGTGTAGTAATTGGTATTTCCGTTCTTAAACTGTTAGTTTTTCCCGAAGGAGGCATGGAAGCTACCGATTCATTAATCATTCAGCTATTGCAAACCACCGCTAATCTTACTCCCGGCGAAAGCGGTTTAGTATTTGATAGCATAAGCGAAGTTATTTCCGTCTTATCAGAATTAGGAGTAATTATCCTCCTATTTGAAATTGGCTTAGAATCAGACTTAAAAGAATTAATCAAAGTTGGACCTTCTGCCGCCATCGTCGCAGTAGTCGGAGTAACAGCGCCCTTCGCCCTAGGCACAGCCGGATTAGTTTATCTCTTTGGCTTACCGTTAATCCCTTCCGTTTTTGCAGGGGCAGCACTTACCGCCACCAGTATCGGTATTACCGCCAAAGTATTAGCAGAATTAGGCAAATTAAGCTCCAAAGAAGGACAAATTATCATCGGCGCCGCCGTTTTAGACGATATTCTCGGTATCATCGTTTTAGCTGTTGTCGGTAGCTTAGTCAAAACTGGAGAAATACAAATCAATCAAGTTATTATCCTTATCGTCAGTGCCGCCACCTTTTTGATTGGCACAATTTTAATCGGTAGATTAATCACCCCAGCCTTAGTAGGTTTAGTTAATCAAATGAAAACCAGAGGGCAAATATTAATCACAGGAATTATTTTTGCCTTCATTTTGGCTTACATTGCTAACGTTATCCAATTAGAAGGAATTTTAGGCGCATTTGCTGCCGGTTTAGTCTTAGCAGAAACCGACAAACAAAAAGAATTAGAAGAACAAATTATCCCCGTTGCTGATTTATTCGTGCCGATTTTCTTTGTGTGTGTGGGCGCTAGAACAGATTTAGGCGTATTAAATCCAGCTATTCCTAGCAATAGAGAAGGTTTAATTATTGCTTCTTTCTTAATTGTTGTTGCTATTGTCGGTAAAGTTGTCGCTGGTTTTAGTATCTGGGGGCAACCTAATATCAACAAACTTGCCGTTGGTGTGGGCATGGTGCCAAGGGGAGAAGTGGGCTTAGTATTTGCAGGAGTTGGCTCTGCCAGTGGTGCTTTATCCCCTGCCACCGAAGCGGCTATTATTGTCATGGTAATTGCAACCACCTTTGTAGCGCCCCCCTTACTAAAAGCTGTCTTTAAAGATGAAGCCGAAGTGGTGGAATCGGAAGCAAAATAACATTTAGATTTTTTCTATAATCAATAAATTGAGGTAAAATCGAATTTTTTACCTCAACTTGTAAAAGTTTATAAAAGGTGATGTAATCGTTTAATTGACACAAATAATGGATAATATCAAGTCCGCTTAATCACTTACAAATCAGTTAGAAACAATCTTAGTTCAATTTATTGAACGGAATACTATTAGCCGTGTAATTCATTACACGGTGGACAAATTGCAAAGAGATAATCTTTTATAACTAATTATCCGAACTTGATATAATAAGTAAATATGGGTCTTCACTAGATAGTATGCTACCGAGACTGTAAGCCTTACTCTCTCGTTCTCAAAATGCAATTTGCATACCAAGTAATGAAGAGCCGTAAAAATTGTAATTGTAAAAGAGTAATTATATTAATGAATCAGTTAGAAATAAAAAAAAATTACAGCAAGTCTTGATAATTTAAGCATTGAAGAACTAACATTAATAGACAAATTTTTAAATCAATTAATGTCTTATTTAAAATTAAACAATGTTCAAAATAAATTATCACAATCTGATATTAGTGATAATGATGATCCTTTGGCGGAGTTAAGAAACAGTGATTTTATCGGCTGTTTTTCTGGAGATGTTGATTTAGTAGAACAATCAGAACAAATTGTCAAAGATATTATTTCTAAGAGAAAAAAAAGGGGTTTAAACCCCTTTTCTTTTGATGACTATAAAGGCGCCACTTCAATATTAATTTCAGCAGTTACTTCAGCGTGTAATTTAATTTGAGCTTTATAACTGCCAGTAGTTTTAATTTCAGGTAAACTAATCGCTTGACGCTCAACTTCTAAACCAGCGCTAGATTTAATGATGTCCACCACATCTTGAGTGGTAACAGAACCAAAAATCGCTTTTTCTTCCCCTACTTGCTTACGAATAACAAAGTTATTGATAGTTTGTAAAGCAGTTTTGCGAGATTTTGCCTCCTCTAGGATAGCGGTGAGGCGCGCTTGTTCTTTTATCCTTCTTTGTTCTACTTGACGCAATACACCAGTAGTAGCGAATACTCCCAAACCTTGGGGTACTAAATAATTACGGGCATAACCGGGCGCTACCTCAACGACATCGCCTCTTTTACCTAATTTACGAACATCTTGATTAAGAACTAATTGTAATCTTTTTGCCATTTTAACCTCTGTTAATGTATGAAATTCTTATAGTTAGCATATTTAGTCGGATAAATTAGAAGGATTACTCCTTCTCTTTACCATAAAAATCGTAAGTGCAAGTTTCCAAGCATACGAATCCAGCATTTACGCCAAACTATATTTTAACGAGTTTTTTGTTAGGGGTGATAGTAAAAATAGTAAAGTATTACCAAATTTTTAATATTCAAGACTTATACCTTCCCCCTATAGTTTAAGAGAAGGGATATATAGTGTACCCAAATCATGGGAAATTTCAGGAATCATTAGAAAAAACATCCAAAATACAATTTCTTTGCCCTCTTCTGTTTTTGAATAATATTATTCTCATCACTCAGATAAGAACCTGTTTGAAGAGTCTCGATGTAGAATATTTGGGGAGACAAAACAAGAAAAAATAATGATAAAGCCATCATAGAATACAGACCGTACCGATGTTCAGTGGTGATATTTAGAACTATTAATTCCTCCCGCCAAAACTGGTGAAAGAAATCGGACTCTGGACATACGAAATGTACTTAACACTATTTTTTATTTTCTCTTTAAGCCAATTTTGTTAGCTTACTGATTGTCTTGCAATATTTTATTAATCTATAGCGTTTTTCATCATAATGAGGTGCAAATTTTTAATTGCCTCTTGCCCTTTGCCTTTTGCCTTTCAACGAAAATTTTTGTACCTCACCAAAACGGGAATTGCTATAAACTAAAGTCATAAAGGTAATCTTATTTTTATCAAAGTGATATGAACTTAAATTTATCTCAATCATAAATGAAAAACTAATATTGGCAATTACTACGACATAGTGCTATATCAATATTAAAACAGGTTCTAAATAATTTTATTAAGTATATCTTTGAGTAGTGATGGGGCAAGATAAATATTCTCTTTTCTACTATCAGGATACAACCATCGATGAAGATTTTCACTGCCCCATATTTCACCTATTAGGTAATAATAATTCAGTTGTTTTAAGTTACTTAATAACCAATAACAGGGATATACATAAAATGGTGAAAATATTTCTATTACTGTCGTTTCAGTCTGGCAAAAAACTAGATTACTTAAACCACTACCATGTAATGAGATGACGAGACGTGCGCTGTTTAATAAATTTGCTTGTTGTTTTACAGATAAAGATTCTAGGTCGATAATTTCAAAGTTATATTGCTGTAAAATCGCAATTATTTCTGTTTCATTAATTAGGCGACGATTTGAGGCATTTTTTCGGGTTATATAAATGTTACGATAAGGCTTTTGTTTAATATTTTTAAGCAGTTTTTGATATAAATAATCACAACTCCAAGGAGGCATCCATGCAATATCACTAGGAAATGATGGTACTATTAATTCGTCAGCTTTAATATTTGTGGGGAAGGATAATGGTATTATTTTATTTTCAGGAATGTTCCATATTTTTAAGGTTTCTTTCTGAAATTTAGTACGATGATCTACCAAAATATAGTCTATTTTGTCATAGTTAAAGTTAATTCTTTCTAGCAAGTATAAACGGGGTAAAATGTCAAACAACCAGTGAAAGTAAACATTATTTAGTAATCCTGCTAAAATCAATATTTTTCCCTTAATTACAGTTGGTTTTGGTAAATTAAATTTGGTTTTGATTAAAGAGTGGTAACGGGGATGTTTGTCGGGATGATTGGGGCTTAGTGCTGGTGATTCAGGAGAAATATCTCCTAATAGGTGTTTATCGCTAGTGAGAAGGGCGCTACTGGCTTCGTCTTCTCTTAGCCAATATTGACCTTGTTTGATGGTAACAACAAAAGTGGGTGGTAAGGCTATTTTTTCAGGAAAAAAAAAGCTGTTGTGTAAGTTTTTTCTATTATTTTTAGGCGGTTTTAGATTAATTTCTGTGCTATTTAAAATTGGTTGATAATCTATAACCAAGTTATTTTGATTTGCTATACTTTTAGTAGTTTCATAAAAAGCAATAATTTCGTCTTCTTGATTTTTTTTATTTACGGTGAAAGGCTCTAATTTTTCTGGATTTTCTATTAATCTTTGATGATTATTAGCGACTTGTTTTCTATTAATTTCTTGTAAATAGAGATAAGTTAGTTCAGCATGAATTAAACTAATAAATTGCTTTTTATTTAAAGTGTGTGGAAAATGACAAATACTTTCAGTGAACTTATAAGATATGATATTTTTAGGACTATTAATAATCAAATCTAAGGATTTTTTTTGATAATTTACGGCACTAGAAAATTGACCTAGCTTACTATAACAAATTCCTATATTATATAATATATCCGGATTATCAGGCTCATTTTGTAAGGCTTGATGATAATAATGGATAGCTTGAGGGTATTCTTTTATTTGTTGGTATTCTTTGCCTAAATATGGCGTTAAAAATTGATAGTTAAGAGAATTTTTTAAAGCATCTTCCCAAAGGTGAAGGGCGCTGGTAACGTCTCCTTGTTTGATATAGCAGTAGCCTAAGTTTAAATAACTTTGCTGATGATAATGGTTAAATTCTAAGGCTTGAGTATATATTTTAATAGCAAGTTTAAATTTATATTTTTGATCGTAAATTTTTGCTAATTCACATAAGTTATTCGCTATGATTTCACATTCTTGTGAGTCGGCATTCATGAGAGTATAAAACCAAATTTCTAGGCTTTCTTCTTCTTTATTTTCTAGTAAATAGCTTAATCCTTTATAACCAAGGATAATTAAATCATCATTACCAAGTATTGCTAAATAGTTTGCTAATTCTTGATAGTCTTCTTGTTGACAAAAGCTGATAATATTGTCTTGGATTTTTGATAATGGCATTTCTGATCATAGTTTGATATTTATTCTAGCCTCATCTCTCCTTTTATAAGGTAAAAGATTAGTTATATTGATAAGTTATTAGGAAGATAAATAAAAAAGGTTGTGCCTTGATTTTCTTCGCTTTCTACCATAATATTTCCACCGTGAATTTCTACTGCTTTTTTAACAATAGATAAACCTAAACCATTACCTTTTATACCTCCAACATTTTCGGCTCTTTCAAATAATTGAAATAGTCTTTTTTTATAATTATCAGGAATACCAATTCCTTGATCGGCAATACTTAGTTGTATATTTTCATTATCTCCTGCTAAAACAATTTTAATTTCTCCGCCGTTAGGAGAATACTTAATGGCATTTGACATTAAATTATTAAGAATATGGTGTAGCATTTTACGGTCTAAACAAGCAATATATTTGGTGAATTTTGTTATAAGTGTTATTTGATGTTTGTCACTTAAGTTATTATGTTCATCAACTAAATGTTGTAGATATTCTACTAAATTAAATTCATCAGGATAAAGGGTAATTTTTCCTTCTTCTGCTTTACTAATTAATAATAAGTCTTCTAAGGAATCATTCATTTCTGTAATAGCACTACGAATAAAGTTGAAATATTTTTGTTTTTTATCGTCAGAAATGCGATCGCCATAGTCTTTTATTAATTCGGTGTAACCCAAAATACTGGTGAGGGGCGCCCGTAAGTCGTGGGAGGCGGTGGCTAGGGCTTGAGTTTTGATTTGATTGAGTTTTTTTTCAGCTAATAGTATTGCTTCTCTTGCACAGTCTTCTTTATGTTTTGCTAATGCCATGATGATGGTAGTGGTGATGTCAGCTATTTTGTAAGGTTTAACGAGGTAGCCATAGGAAGGAATAGTTTGCGCCCGTTGCAGGGTTTGGGTATCGGCATAGGCGCTAAGATAGATGATTGGTATTTTTAATTCGTTGTAGATGTGATGGGCGGCGGTGATGCCATCCATTTTACCTTTTAGCATAATATCCATCAGAATTAAGTCGGGGCATAATTCTTGAGCTTTTTTGATGGCTTTTTCCCCCGTTGTCACAATGCCGATTACTTCATAGTTAAGTTTTTTTAAGTCAACGGAAAGACTTTCGGCGGCAATTAATTCGTCTTCAACGATGAGAATTTTTTGCATGGTTTTCCTCTACTTCATCAATGATGGGGACTTTGTTTTTCTCCATTGCTGTATTATATAGTTGTTTGAGAAGAGCTATAACTATTTTTTGTTTTTAATTCTTGATAAATGCCGATTTCTGGAAAGGTCTAACATTTTTTTTTGCTTCTTTAACTTTTTCCTTTGATATAATTATTGAAACTTAACGTAGAACGAAAATATGGACGTAACATATAATATTCCATTAGTGATATTGTCAGCCATTGTCGCCATTGGTGCTGGGTATTTCACTATTGAAATGTCTAACGAAATTACTGTGAATAAAGGCTTAGAGCGTTGGACTTGGTTGGGCATTAGTGCTGCTACCATGGGAATGGGTATTTGGGGAATGCACTTTATCGCCATGACGGCTTTTTCTATCAATACTGAAATTAACTATGATTTTGGCATTGTTTTTCTTTCCCTTCTTGCTGCTGTAGCTGGGAGTTTTCAAGGTTTATACATCATTACTCAACCCATTGTTACCACCAAAACGTTGTTAGCCGGATCGATTACAATGGGGGCAGCTATTGCTGGAATGCACTATATTGGCATGGCTGCCATGAGAGTGGCGGCAAATGTCAGTTACGACCCAATTTTATTTGTTTTATCTGTCATCATTGCTATTGTGGTTTCTTTTGCCGCTATGAAAATTGTTATTAGTTTACGTCAAGGACAATTTGCTTCCCGTTATGCACTTTACAAGACTATTGCCTCTTTGATTATGGGGGGCGCTGTATTATCTATGCACTATACTGGTATGGCGGCGGCTAATTTTAAAATAGATGCCAGAGGTTTACTTTCTCAGGGTAGTTTTTTGGATAGTGAGGTAATTGGTTTTTCTGTGGCGATTGCTGTATTGGGAATGTTTGCTATTGTTTATCTTGTTATACTCAATGCCAGTTGGAATCGATCTTAAATTAGGTTTTGTTTATAAGCTAAGATGCATTTAATATCAAATGCTCAACTATTGCCTGTTGCCTACCCTCACAATTTCACTTTTATATAGTTGTTTGGAGGGCGCTGGGACTATTTTTTCTGGCTTTTCCAGAAATACAGGCAAAATGCCTGTTTTACCGTACAAAAATCCTAATTGTTGGAGAAGTATATTTTCCATTTCACCAGTCTAATTCCTCGTCACATTCTTCAATAGGAGTTGCTAATCCTTCTATAATTGATTTTCTCATTTTTGGAATTGATAATAAATATAATGTTTCTTGGATTGCACTCCAATCTTCTTGAGAAACTAAAACTGCACTATATTTTTCACCCATAATAGTAATTGGTTGATGAGATTGGGCAACTTCTTCAATTAATTGATTAACGTTACCTTCTATTTGTTTAACTGTTTTAATACTCATAAATATGGCTCTTCTACTTTGAGTATGATAAATTATGTCTAAAAAAAGGTGTCAGGTATTAGGTGAAATGCAAACCATAAATTTATAACAATTGCATTTTTAAAATACTAAAACTATTATATATCAAAGGTTTTATTCGTTATTTATTATTAATTTTTCATAACTACTGTAGAAGAGCCATAAATATTTTTTCTTTAAAGGTTATTATTCTCATTAAATAATATATCTAAATTTCGATAACCGCTAATAATACGCAGAATAAAAATACCATCATCATAAGCATAATAAAAAATGATATAATCTCCTACGAAAAATCCTTTTAAATTTGGTCTAATCTGTTCATAAGACTTTCCCATTTTCGGAAAATTAGCCACTAATTTACATTTTTGTCGGACAGCATCAAATAAATTACTAGCTGAAGTAGGATTTTCTTTGGCAATATAGTCGCAAATTTCATTAATATCTTTAACTGCATCTTCTGAAAATTGATAATTTGCCATTACTCCAATCCATACTCATTTTCTAATCTGGTTTGTAACTGCTCAAATACTAACTCTCCATCAGTTACATTCCCCACTAAAATTTGCTCTGTAGCACTATCAATTTTTCGTCGCAATTCCTCTAATTCAGGATTAGTTTGATTACTTTCTTCACTTAAAATAATAATCTCGACTCTTTGCCCTTGTACAAATGGTAAGTCAGATAATACTAATTGTTGAGGATTATCAATGGTCATATATTTTTTATAAGCATTCATAATATTTATGGTTTTGATATTTTGATTACAGTCTTGGTTAAATTATAACAAGGGTTTATATTTGGGAGTCTTTATCAAAAAAATCTATTTTATCTGAAGTAGAAATAGTGGGAATTTTCAAGTTAATGACAAATACTAAATGATTGGCGTTGCATTTTTATGAGATGATTTATAATGAAGGAAAAAGTTTTATGACAGGA
>JACYMF010000061.1 GCA_015272165.1 Cyanobacterium sp. T60_A2020_053 | reverse complement strand
ATCTTCTGGTTTTGGTGGGCGATGCTCACCCTACTAATTTATTCGGGCTAGAAGCCCGAACGAACTACGATGCAAAATTCTATTTTTGGAGAATTCGATTAAGGACAAGCGCCCTCCACCGTAAATCATGATTCTGTCACTTCCTAATGGTCATGATAGATTAATATATAGACAACTCAAAGAAAATATTAATGTTTGCATCTCATTCTGGGCTTATGTGGTTGACTTTATGAATATTCTTGCAACAATACATCAGGCGGTTAAGGAAAATAATTTGGTTTTAGTTCAGTCATTGCTACTGAAGGACTGCAATGTCAATGTTGTTGATGATAGGCACAATATTCCCTTAATTTATGCAGTGTGGCGCAAAAATTTCTCGATGGTGGAGTTGTTGTTAAAGTCGGGTGCTGATGTTAATTTTCGTAATCATCCTCATTTAATGTCACCTTTGCTTTATGCCAGCGCCCTTCACCTCAACCATATATGTCGGTTGCTCATTAGATATGGTGCTGATGTTAATTTAACTAATAATGATGATACTTCACCGTTAATGATTGCCTCTTATCGAGGTTATGGGGAAATAGTGGCAATGTTAGTTGATGCTGGTGCTTCTATTAATCACCAAGATTTGGATGGTGATAATCCTTTATACCTCGCTATCAAGGCTAATCATGCTTCTATTGTGTCATTTTTAGTTAAGAAGGGGGCTGATTTTTATACGGGGGAGGGCGCTTTAAATACTGCCATTGACTACAATAATACTTCTTTGGTTAAAACTTTATTAAATCAAGATATTGACGTTAATCGAGGTAATCGAGATGATTTTACCCCCTTAATGAATGCTTGTGGGCAAGGCAATATAAAAATTGTCACGATGTTGTTGGATAAGGGTGCAGATGTTAATTTACAGGATATTGATGGGGAAACTGCACTTCATTTAGCTTGTTTGGAGGGACATTTTCATTTAGTTAAGTTATTACTAAAAAGAGGGGCGCTGGTGAATGTAATTAATCGACAAAAGGATACTCCTTTATTCATTGCTTGTTTACAAGGGCATGGAGAAATTGTGGCAGAATTATTGAAATATGGTGCCAATCCTAATCATAGTAATCACCAAGAAACGCCTTTAAGTATCGCCACTGTTAATAATTATCTTGATATTATCTATATTCTTTTGAAGGAGGGCGCTAATCCTAACGCTCGTTTGGCTGATGGTAAAACAGTTTTAATGAAAATGTGCGATCAAAATAATCTGGATATGATTCGTTGTTTATTACAATATGGTGCTGATGTAAATTTAGTAGATAAAGGGGGAGGCACCGCTTTGATGTGGTCTGCTCACCGAGGACATTTAGAAGGTGTTAAATTATTAGTTGAAGTAAAAGGTATTAACATTGATCATCGTAATAATCAAGGGCATACGGCAGAAAGTTTGGCAGAATATAATCAATTTCATCAAGTAGCTGAGTTTTTAAAAGAGCATTAGACATCTTCAGAAACACAAGCAAGATGCCTGTTTCACCCTGCAAAATCCTCATTGTTTAAGAAAACAAAATAATGGATACGACAGTGAAATGATCAACCTCATAATTATCAATTATCAATTATCAATTATCCATTGTCAATTGCGCTTAATTAATTTGGCACTTTTGCCATGCACCATTAAAATGATAACTTGCGAAGAAAATAAAAAAACTATATTACAGTTCCTCACAGAGGAAATTTTATCTCAACTTTTATGATAACTGAAACAATCTTTGGCAAGAAAAATCCCATTATTGGGGTAGTACATTTATTGCCCTTACCCACTTCGGCTCGTTGGAATGGCGATTTACACGGCGTTATGGAAAGGGCTGAACAGGAAGCAACTGCTTTAGCAGCTGGGGGAGTTGATGGTATTATTGTGGAAAATTTTTTTGATGCTCCTTTTGCTAAAAATCAAGTTGATCCAGCTGTTATTAGTGCCATGACTTTGATTGTAGATCGGATTATGAATTTAGTGATGTTACCAATTGGTTTAAATGTTCTCCGTAATGATGGTATGACGGGGATGGCTATCGCTTCTTGTGTGGGGGCTAAGTTTATTCGGGTTAATGTCTATACGGGCGCTATGGTGACGGATCAAGGTATTATTGAAGGTCAGGCTCAACAGTTACAGCGATATAAGCGTGAATTGGGGCAGGATGTGGCAATTTTTGCGGATGTGTTGGTTAAACACGCTTATCCCCTCGGAGTGGGGGCTGATTTGGTAACGGCGGTTCAAGATACGGTAGAAAGGGGGTTGGCGGATGGGGTGATTATTTCTGGCGGTGCAACGGGCTTACCTCCTAGTTTAGATGATTTAAAGTCGGCACAACAGGCTGTTAGAGGTACGCCTGTTTTGATTGGTAGTGGTGCTGATGTGGATAATATTGCTGAGTTGATGACGGGCGCTGATGGGGTAATTGTGGCTAGTTCTTTAAAACGTCATGGTAATATTCAAGAAACTATTGACCCCACTAGGGTTTCTCAATTTGTGGAGGCGGTGAGGGTAATGGACAATGGATAATTGACAATTATGAGGTTTTACTATCTTCGTGTAGTGTCTGTAATCTTGTGTTTTAATTGCATTTTTATTAAAAAAAAGGGTTATTTTGGATATTTTTAGATGCTTATAATATGTCTTAACCCTTATGAATCAACACTTCTGAGTTTATTCAGCAGACCCTAATTAACAGTTTTTCATTATCAATTATCCGTTGTCCGTTATCAATTGTTCATTATTTATTATCCATGCGACAATGGCCTTCTCCAACATGACCTAATGATAAGACACTTTTATCGAGCTTTTCGTATTCTTCTGGGGTTAAACTACGTTGTAATTGTTCCAAATTTACTTCTAAAGTTCCATCTTTTGCTAGTTGTGCCATGGGTGCAAATCCCAGCGCCCCTCGGTTTAATTCATCTTCGGCATCTAACTCAGCATCTCCGAAGATATGGTCAAAATGAAAGGTCATTTCTAGTTCTGCTGTACTATTTTCTTCTAAAATTCCTTTTCTGTCATCTCCCACAAATTCGCCACAGCTGTAGCTAATATTGACAGGGAAACTAAGAGAAAAGCCCACTGTCTCGCCATCTTTGGTGGCTTTTCCTTTTAAAATCAATGCTTCTGGATTATCTGGTTCGTTATAAATTTCCCAGCTAAGAGCATTGTAAGTGCCGGGGGGCGCTGGTACTTCGGTTACTAATACGGTAGGATTACTTTCGTTAACTAATTTTAAATCAATGGCAGTAGGGCTACTGACAAGTGTTACCGATTCGGTAGCTTGTAGTTCATCTTCTGATTCAGCATTAAAAGGCGGTTCGGTTTGATAAGCGGTAACATTATTGATAGTAACGTAAACATTGTCGAAGTCAATGCTCCAGCCATCTTTAGTGACAAAACCTTCTCTGACAAAATCTTCTCCATTTGCCGTTAGTCGTAAAAATGATTCGCCGGTTTGAGGGGCGCTGGAACTCTCAGCATTATCATTATTAGTGGTGGTTTGTTCTGCACTACAACTAGATAACAAAATACCCACTAATAAGAATCCTGTCAATTTGCGAGTTAAAACTTTCTTCATTCTCTAATGTATTAATTAATATTACTTGGGTAATTG
The DNA here is from genome assembly GCA_015272165.1 of Cyanobacterium sp. T60_A2020_053. NCBI lineage: Bacteria > Bacillati > Cyanobacteriota > Cyanophyceae > Chroococcales > Geminocystaceae > Cyanobacterium > Cyanobacterium sp. T60_A2020_053. The sequence continues at coordinate 50,184 of JACYMF010000061.1, read as the reverse complement.
TAACTAAATTTACTAAGCTATTCATTCCCCCTGTGGGGCATTAATAAAAAAGTATTTGATTTCTGACATTGGTGAATTTTGCTATGAACGAGAAGGAACTGGTATCTCTTTCCAATGTATTTTTATGTATTTTGAATTATCAATTTAAACTACTAATCCTGATAATGAAATGAGTTTACATCCTCTTTTTCCCATTGTAATTTCAGTTTTTTATCTTGCCATCTATAAGCAATTAATCCACCAATTACATTGACTAAAAAATTAATGGAACTTCTATAGCAGTCTTAAATCATTCGTGAAAATGAATTATTAAAAAAAACATTGAAGATACCATCCCCGTTGCCTCTTGCCTTTTAGGATAAAATAATTTTCACAACTCATTTATTATTGCTATATGCCAATATTTGTAATATTGACAATCTTTCAGGAAAATTTGGTTAAAATAGTTACAGAAAAAGGGAGAAATTAATAAATCTCGCCAAAACTAGAAAAGTTTTGAGAAAAAATTAGATGACTAAATTATTACAATTATCAACTTCAGATAATCACCTTTCTAATCGTTTCATTGAACTAGACCCTGAAGGTTACTTTATAATTTATGTAGATCGAGAAAAACAGTTAATTTGTGCTGAACATTATACCAATGCCATCAATGATCAAGGTTTAGCTGTTGATCCTGACACTGGGGAAGTTATTGCTTGTAAAGGGGGAAAAGTACGACAGGCTAATCGTGTGTTTACAGGAAAAACAGCCAAAGAGATTTGTATTCAATTATTGGAAAAAACTAAACCAGCGCCCGTCACCATGTTAGATCATGCTGGTTATTTAGGCAGAGAATTTATGCGAGCAGAGATTGCTCTCAAAACAGGGGAAGAATATATCCAAGATTAAATAGGGTTTGATGAAAAAGTATTTTGGTGAGGGGAGGTTTCAGGTGTCAGGTATTAGGTGAAAGAATTGACAAAAAATATATCTTAATAGACTTCTTCAGAAATACAGGCAAGATGCCTGTTTCACAGTGCAAAAATCCTAATTGTGGGAAAAGTCTAATTGATGAGTTACTGCTTTATGATAAAAGTAGTAATTTAGTTAGTCATATATTCAGAATGAAAGTATTTGTAGCGGGCGCCACAGGGAAAACGGGCAAAAAAATTGTTGCCGAGTTAGTCAAAAAAAATATTTCAGTTTGTGCCTTAGTCAGAGATAAGGCAAAAGCCCAAGAATTATTACCACTAGAAGTAGAATTAGTGGTGGGTGATGTGTTAAAACCAGAAACCTATGCTTCCGCCGTGAAAACTTGTGATACGGTGATATGCGCTACAGGGGCAACCCCTGAGCTTAATCCGACCGTTTTTTATCAAGTGGATTATGAGGGTAGCAAAAAGTTAATTAATGTCGCTAAAGACGCTCAAATTAAACGTTTTATTTTTGTAACTTCTTTATGTGTGTCGCGCTTTTTCCATCCTCTCAATTTATTTGGTTTAGTCTTATTTTGGAAAAAACAAGCAGAAAAATATTTAATTTCCAGTGGCTTGGACTATACCATAATTAGACCGGGAGGGCTAAAAAATGAGGAAAATAATTATCCTGTGGTGGTGAAGGGCGCTGATACATTATTTGAAGGCTCAATTCCTCGTCAAAAAGTAGCAGAAGTTTGTGTTGAGTCATTATTCTATCCTGAAACTAATAATCGTATTTTGGAAATTGTCGCTCAAGCGGAAGCTAAATCTATGGATTGGCAAGAATTATTTTCTAGCTAAACCCGTCAAAAGGACAAAGTTTGAATTATTCATTATCAATTACTATTCAATAGTTATTGTTGTTTTTACGCCTAATTATAAACTTGTGAGTGATTTTATTCCTAGTCAAATTGTTTGTTTAGATGTACTTGATTATTCTCTCTCTTGTCAAGTTATTGATAATATTTCTAAAGGAAAAAAATTATGGTTACGTCCTCAATTTTTAGTAAAGTTCAAGGTTTCTGATGCTCAAAAAAGTATCGCCGAAGCTATTGATTTAAGACTTACTGCCGACTTATTATGGCAAAAAGAACAAGTAAGAATCGTTTATGATATGGAATATCTAAATTTTTATAGTTTATTTCAAGATTTTAATTTTGAAGAAGAAGAAATTAATCACTCTAAACAATATCTTCATTTCTTTATCAAACTTTTTTCAGAAACTCATAAATCTATTACGGTCAGTTATAAGTCATGAAAATTATTTTACTGATGTTACGGAGTCAGGCAAAATATGAGACTATAATACAAATAATCTAGTTAGGGAGTCTATAGAAAAATTATGGGTTTAAATTTAGTTCATTTGGTAGGGCGCACTGGCTCAAGTCCTGAAGTTCGTTACTTTGATTCTGGAAGTGTCAAATGTCGGCTGACTTTGGCAGTTAATCGTGTCAGCAAAAAAGATGATCAACCAGATTGGTTTGAATTAGAATTATGGGGAAAAACCGCAGAAATTGCTGCCAATTACGCTCAAAAAGGTAGTTTGATTGGTGTGCAAGGTAGTTTAAAAATCGAGACTTGGAGCGATCGCAGTACTGGCGCTAATCGTTCTAAACCTGTTATTAAAGTAGATCGTTTAGACTTATTAGGCTCAAAGAGAGATAATCAGTCTAGTAATGACGAATTTTAGGCATGAAAACGGCTTTAGTTCATGAATGGTTAACCCCCTATGCCACAGGGGGTGCAGAATTAGTAGTTAAGGAAATTTTAAACATTATCTCTGCTGATTTATATGCTTTGATTGACTTTGAATCCACTAATCCTAATAGCTATTTATATAAGCGAAAAATTGGCACAACATTTCTACAGCATTTGCCTTCCAGCGCCCGTCACATTCAGCAATATTTACCGTTTTTTCCTTTAGCTATTGAGCAGTTAGATTTAACAGGGTACGATGTCATTATATCTTCCTCCCATGCTGTAGCTAAGGGAGTGATTACTACTCCTTATCAAGTACATATTTGTTACTGCCATTCCCCCATGCGTTACGCTTGGGATTTAACTTTTGATTATTTACGGGATAGCGGTAAAGGCTTTAAAAGTTTTGTAGCTCGTTACATATTACATCAACTACGGCAATGGGATGTAATTTCTAGTCATCGAGTGGATTATTTCATTGCTAATTCTCACCACATCGCCAAGCGCATCGGGCGCTGTTATGGGCGTGAAGCAACGGTAATTTATCCTCCTGTGGCGGTGGATGATTTTCCTTTACAGGTGGAAAAAGAAGATTTTTACATTACAGTGTGTCGATTAGTGAGCTACAAAAAAGTTAGTTTATTAGTAGAAGCCTTTAACGAATTGGGCAAACCATTGCTAATTATCGGTGATGGTGGTGAATATAACTCCCTCAAATCCATGGCAAAAAGTAACATTACTTTTTTAGGGCGCGTTGATTTTGCCACCATGAAATATTATTTAGCAAAAGCGCGTTGTTTTGTGTATGGGGCGTTAGAAGATTTTGGTATTGCCATAGTGGAAGCTCAAGCCTGTGGTACACCTGTAATTGCTTATGCGGTGGGGGGCGCTGGGGAAACAGTGTTAGATATTCGAGAATATCCAAAAAATGGTACAGGTGTATTATTTAAAGAACAAAATAAGGAATCTCTAATGGAAGCAGTCAAGATATTTGAGGAAAAAAAATCCTTATTCAACCCTTATCAATGTCGTCTCAATGCTGAAAAATATAGCGTTAAAGTCTTTCAAGAGCAATTTTCCCAGTTTTATCAATCCGTTTTAAGGTAAGACGCATTTGTAAAGAATCTATTCATCCATCTTGGTTTGTAAATTAAATATCTAACTTAACTTTGTCAAAAACTTAACTTTACTAGGATAATGAGTTATGGGAAAAAAATTAGCGGAAAAGTTATGGATATTTTAAATTATCCGAAATTATTTCTAAAATCAAGCATTACCCCATATTCTCAAAAATACTGATAATGAGCAAAGCTGATAGAATTTTAGCAAAAATGAAACTCAATCTCCATGATTGGCGGATTGAAAACGTGAAAACTGTTGCACAAAATATTGGTATAGAATGGAGACAAAAAGGTACTTCTCATGTGGTTTTTGTTAGAAGTGATGGGAAAACATTACCAATACCTGCACATGGTCCAATTAAACCAATTTATATTAAAAAGTTTATCGATTTTGTGGAGAATTAAAGTTATGAATAATTTATTTTTATATTCTTTTGAAATAAGACCATTAAGGGAAGAAGAAGGCGGTGGTTATTTAATTTCTTTTCCTGATTTTAATGAATGTATTTCTGACGGTGAAACTCCAGAAGAAGCAATGAAAAACGGTTTTGACGCTTTACAAGAAACTATTAATGCTTTAGAAAGTATGGGTTTTCCGATTCCTAAACCGTTGAGTAGCAAGAAAAACAAGGATAATTTTATTCAGCAAATACCTGAAAATTTATACCAACGTTTAGAAACATTAGCAAAAAAAGAGAAGATGACTATAAATAGTTTAATTAATTCGCTATTAGAAGAAAGTTTAACTAAAAAAGAAACTAAGATTGCCTCTTGATTTTATCTACTTCTGTTTACAACTATTTTCTCTTAATTTAAGACTTGGAAATCATACTCTTATTCTGACAAAACTATAGTGGGATAATCTCTTAAAAGCAATAACATTAATTTTTAACCTTTTGAGCTTACCCCTTTAAAGGTAAAATAATTAACAAAAAGGAAATATAGCAGTTATCCCTGTAAATCTATGCAAACTATCGAAAAACCCAGCGCCCTCCACCTCTTTGACACCACTATTCACCGCCGTCAAACACGCCCTGTGAGAGTTGGTAACGTCATGGTGGGAGGTAATAACCCCGTGGTAGTACAATCGATGATTAATGAAGACACCCTCGATATAGATGGTTCTGTGGCAGGGATTCGCCGTCTCCATGAAATCGGTTGCGAAATTGTGCGCGTTACTGTGCCTAGTATGGCACACGCCAAAGCCTTAGCAGAAATTAAAGAAAAATTAGCCTCTACCTATCAACCTGTTCCCATTGTGGCAGATGTTCACCATAACGGCATGAAAATTGCCCTTGAGGTTGCCAAACACGTTGATAAAGTGCGCATCAATCCGGGCTTATACGTTTTTGAAAAACCGAAAAATGATCGCACGGAATACAGTGACAGCGAATTTGAGCAAATTGGCGACAAAATTAGGGAAACTCTCGAACCCTTGGTGATTTCCTTAAGGGATCAAGGAAAAGCCATGCGTATCGGCGTTAACCATGGTTCTTTGGCGGAAAGAATGCTCTTTACCTATGGTGATACCCCTGAAGGGATGGTGGAATCTGCTTTGGAATTTATCCGCATTTGTGAATCCCTCGATTTTCGTAATCTAGTCATTTCCATGAAAGCCTCAAGAGTGCCTGTCATGTTGGCTGCTTATCGTTTGATGGCGAAAAGAATGGATGATTTCGGCATGGATTACCCTTTACATTTAGGAGTAACGGAAGCAGGAGACGGGGAATACGGGCGTATTAAATCTACTGCTGGTATTGCCACCCTTTTAGCGGAAGGCATCGGCGACACCATTAGAGTTTCGCTCACAGAAGCGCCCGAAAAAGAAATCCCTGTTTGTTATAGTATTTTACAGGCTTTAGGGTTGCGTAAAACCATGGTGGAATATGTGGCTTGTCCTTCCTGTGGTCGTACTTTGTTTAATTTAGAGGAAGTTTTGCACAAGGTGCGCGAAGCTACTAAGCATTTAACGGGTTTAGATATTGCCGTGATGGGTTGTATCGTCAATGGACCGGGAGAAATGGCTGATGCTGATTATGGTTATGTGGGCAGACAACCCGGTTTTATTTCTTTGTATCGTGGGCGCGATGAAATCAAAAAAGTTCCCGAAGCTGATGGCGTGGCAGAATTGATCAATTTAATCAAGGATGACGGGCGCTGGGTTGATCCTTAGTATTTGTGTTCTAATAAGGGGCTTAAGCCCCTTGTCGTAAAATTTGACAGAATTTATAAACTTTTTTACTACCCACTTCTCACTTCCCATCTTTTCAGCAACCCCTAATTAGAAAATTAGAGCGGTTAATCACTGCTATTAAGGACATAATTATAATGATTCTGTAGTTATTTATATATAGCGTTTTTTTATCGTTATGAGGTATAGCAACAGCAATGAGTAAACCAACCATGAATATCGTTTTTACTTACTTTTTCTTTGACCAAAAATTCTCTATGGGTAAAAAATCTGGTGAATAGGGTGATAAATATATTAATTTTGCTCCGACTTTTTCTATTTCTTCTCTAATACTTTTCCCTAAATTAATTTTGGCGTTATCCATTACTACACAAGCTCCTTTCCATAATTTTGGTACTAATTTTCTCACTATAAAAGCCTCAAAAGTTAATCCATTTACCGCTCCATAAATATTGCTTAATTCTATTTTCTAAAGTAAATAATTCACAAAGTTCTATTAATGTATAATCATTATGATTCTTGATGATATTTTCTAAAACTAATAAGTTGTTATCTTTAATTTTACATTGACTTGCCCCTCCTCTCTTCAGAGGGGAAATATCACCAGTATTTTTATATTGTTTAATAATCTTTTGAACAAAACTTTTTGCCACGGAGAATCTTTGTGCTAATGTTCTGATGGAGACTTTATTTTGTAAATAAACATCAATTATTTTTTGTCTAAGCTCAACAGAGTATGATTTCATCTTTGTTTACATTAGTTTCAATTAAAATCTAAACTGATTGTACTTCATAAGGATAAAAATTGCTAAAATTGACAATTTTGAAGTTTTACTATCCTCGTGTAGTACCTGTAATCTTATGTTTTAATTGCATAAAAGAAAAGCATATTATATCAAGTTCGGATGATCACTTATAAATAGAAATGTTGATTTTCTTAGCGTTGTGCAAGAATTTAATTGTAACTATTTAAGCGAACTTGATATTAGACTTCTCCAGAAATAGAAGTAAGATGCCTGTTTCACGGTGCAAAAATTCTTATTGTTATAGATGTTTATTTAATAATCAGTGCGTAAATTCTAAATTGTCTATTATCAATTGTTATTAATAGTGTGTACCAGATTTACGGTAATGCACCGCGGTAATACCATCATCTTTTAATAGTTTACCAGCGCGCGCCACCCCATACAAAACCCAATGATCGCCACATTCTAAACGGTTTTTCACTTCACATTCCACATAAGCCAGAGCCTGATTTAAAATGGGACTACCATTATCGGCAATATCATGTTCTACATTAACAAAACGATCTTCCCCCGGTGCAAAAGGTTTAAGAAAATGCTTCATTAACTCAATATGCTTCCCTTCCTCCAAAATATTGAGGGCAAAATAACTACCGATGGGCAATAACGATTCGATAGCCCTTTCCTTTGCCACCGCCACCGTTAAACCGGGAGGGTTAAAAGTCGCTTGAGATACCCAAGAAGCCACCATAGCGCCCTTCACCTCTTGCCGAGTAGTGGTGACAACACATAACGAACCAACCAAGCGCCCGATGGCTTGTTCCGTACGCGCGGCGAGGGTATTTACGGCAGACTCTTTCGGTTTGAGGGCTTTTTTGCGTTTTTTCAAGGCTTGGGCAAAATCTGTACCGGCTTCCTCACAGGTTTTTAATACCGCCTCAGTGGGCTTAAATTTAACTCGAATAGTATCAAAACCGAAACGATAACCACCATCTCGAAACTTATTTTCTAATAAATCGATGGCTTCCCCACTCCAACCAAACGAACCAAAAGCGCCCACCAACTTATTACTATCCCCATTAGCTAAAGCAATGCCGAGGGCGCTTTGAATCTGTGTCGGCGCGTGACCTCCGAGAGTAGGCGAACCAAAAATGAAGCCGTCACACTCTTGAATAGCGGTTTTAATCTCCTCACTGGAGGCAAATTCAGCGTTAATGGATTCCACCCTTACCCCTGCTTTGGTGATACCTCTAGCAATAGCACCCGACAACGTGGCAGTATTACCATAAGCGGAAGCATAAATTAAGGCTACATTGAGGGTTTGGTTTTGCTGACTTGCTAACCACTGTTGATATAACCCCGTCAATTCTGTTAATCCGTAACGTACCAGAGGACCATGATTAGGGGCGTAAATGTGGGAGGGTTTTTCTTTAATTTTCTCTAAAGCCTTGCCTATTTGAGTGGTATAAGGGGCAATAACACAATCAAAATAATGCCTTCTGTCTTCTTGATAAATACTCCAACCCTCATCAAAAACTTGATCGCCACACACATGGGCGCCGAATAATTTATCACTAAATAATACATTTGTTTTAGTGTCAAAAGTGAGCAGTTGATCAGGATAACGGGGGTTAGGAGTGGTCAAAAATTCTAAGATATGCCCTTTACCTAAATCAAGGGATGATTCGGTTTTGACGGCTTGGATTTTGAGGGGGTGACGGGCGCTGGTTTCAGCGAAATTATTATCAAATATCGTTTGTAAAGATTTTGCCCCCGTATTGGATGTGATAAAAGTGATGGAGGGTGCTTTTTGTAAAAGAGCGTTAATGGTAACGGCTCGATTGGGGTTAATATGTCCTAAAATGACGTAATCAACGGTACTTAATTCGATTCTTTGTGCCAAAGCATCCAAGAAAATATCAGTAAAAGATTCCCCCGGCGGATCAAAAAGGGCGATTTTATCCCCGTTGATAACAAAAGAATTAGCGGTTGTACCTCGACTCAAGCTATATTCTACCTCGAATTTTAACCGATCCCATGTACGACTACGAAACACTCTCGTATCAAGGGCGACGGGCGCTATTTGTACATCTTTGGCTTTTGTCATCTGATCTTTACTCCCGATATTCTTTTTCTCTAACTTAGCAAATCTTGGGGCATTTCCTGCTTTGCTCTAACTAAGTCTTCCTAAAAAATAGATAATTAACATTTCAATCGAGGCGTTGTATGGAAAGTTTCTACATTGGTAATGAATTACCCGTTAATTTTTTGATAATATTAAGAAATGTAACAACCGTGAAATTAATGGAATCTAATCAAAATTCATTACCCATATCTTTTAACCCCATAGTTTTAATTTTACCCTTTTTTCTTTGGGGTACGGCTATGGTAGCCATGAAGGATATTATTCCCCAGACAACACCATTTTTTTTAGGAGGTTTTCGTATTCTTCCAGCGGGAATATTGGTGTTATTATTTGCTGTTTTGAAAGGCAAATCACAGCCTCAATCATGGAAGGCTTGGGGGTGGATTTTTATTTTTGGTCTAGTTGACGGCGCCATGTTTCAAGGATTTTTAACTTGGGGTTTACAGCGCACGGGCGCCGGTTTAGGATCAGTAATGATTGATTCTCAACCTCTAATAGTAGCGGTTTTGTGTCGTTGGTTATTTAAGGATATGATCGGTTTGTGGGGATGGTTAGGTTTATCGATGGGTATTTTGGGCATCAGTTTAATTGGTTTACCTGATGTGTGGATTAGTGATTTGTTACATGGTAATTGGAGCCATTTAGCTTTTGATGCTCAAGATTTACTCAATAATGGCGAGTGGTGGATGTTACTGGCTTCTGTTTCTATGGCTATTGGCACAGTAATGATTCCTTTTGTATCTCGTCATGTTGATGCAGTTGTAGCCACAGGATGGCACATGATTTTGGGGGGATTGGTTTTGTTGGCTCTCAGCGCCCTCCACGAGAGTTCACAATGGCTTAACCTTGATGTGTCAGGGTGGTTGTCTTTAAGTTATGCCACAATTTTAGGTAGTGCAGTGGCTTATGGTTTATTTTTTTACTTAGCTTCAAAGGGAAATATTACCAGCTTGAGCGCTTTAACTTTTTTAACCCCTGTTTTTGCCTTAACTTTTGGTAATTTATGGTTGGGGGAAACATTATCATTATTGCAATGGTTAGGGGTTAGTTTTACCCTAGTTAGTATTTATCTAATCAATCAACGGCAATTCCTTAGTCGGCGAGGGGCGCTGGAGGAGTAATTTTTAGACAAGGAGAAGGGGAGATTATAATTCATAATTCATAATCCATAATTCATAACTCATTTCGGTTATCATAGAAGGTTGCTGAATAAAATAAAATGTTATAGAGGTAAATTTTTTATGGCTCAAATGTACTATGATAATGATGCCAGTTTAGACCTAATTGCTAATAAAACAGTGGCAATTATCGGTTATGGTTCTCAAGGTCATGCCCATGCGCTCAACTTAAAAGAAAGCGGTGTTAATGTTATTGTTGGACTTTACGAAGGCAGTAAATCAAAACCCAAAGCAGAATCAGCCGGTTTGAAAGTTCATACCGTTGCCGAAGCATCATCCCTTGCTGACTGGATTATGATTTTACTACCTGATGAAGTCCAGCGCACGATCTACGAAACAGAAATCGCCCCTTATTTAACCAAAGGTAAAGTCTTATTATTTGCGCACGGTTTTAATATTCATTTTGGGCAAGTTGTTCCGCCCGAAGATGTGGATGTGGTAATGGTAGCGCCCAAAGGACCAGGTCATTTAGTCAGACGTACCTATGAACAAGGTCAAGGTGTACCTTGTTTATTTGCTGTATATCAAAACGCTTCTGGAGAAGCCCGTGATCGTGCTATGGCTTATGCCAAAGGCATTGGTGGGACGCGCGCTGGGGTTTTAGAAACCAGTTTCCGTGAAGAAACCGAAACCGATTTATTTGGTGAACAAGCGGTATTATGTGGTGGTTTGTCTGAGTTGATTAAAGCTGGTTTTGATACCCTCGTTTCTGCTGGTTATCAACCTGAGTTAGCTTATTTTGAGTGTTTACACGAAGTTAAATTGATTGTTGATTTAATCGTGGAAGGCGGTTTGGCAAATATGCGCAATAGTATTTCTAATACTGCTGAGTATGGTGATTATACCAGAGGACCTAGAGTCATTACTGATCAAACCCGTGCAGAAATGAAAAAAATTCTCAGTGAAATTCAATCTGGACAATTTGCCAGAGAGTTTGTCTTAGAAAATCAAGCGGGTAAACCCGGTTTTACTGCCATGCGCCGTCAGGAAGCTGAACAAACCATCGAAGAAGTTGGGAAGGATTTGCGCGCTATGTTTAGTTGGTTGAAAAAATAATTCTTTACATATGGCAAGGGGCTTAAGCCCCTTGTTCTCATAGCTTTGGGAAACATAAATTTAATTTTTTATTTTTAAAACCATAAAAAAGGGTGGGCAATGCCCACCCTACAATTATCTAAACTAACTAAATTTTAGTAGTCGAAGTCACCGCCACCAGCAAGGGCTTGACCTTTAAATAGCCAATTAAATGCAGCCTAGCTTATTAACCTAAACGAAAATGAGTAATATCGTCATTTACAAGATATGAAAGCAACTCTACAACAACTTGCGGGTTGCTTTTGTAAGTATTTCTATTGTCATCGGATACTTTCTTTTTTACTGTTTCATCATAATCTGATATTGAATTTCCTTTTTTTTCCTCAATTTCCTTATAAAATTCCCCAGATAAAAGTTCACTTAATTCTTTACCAATAAAATCTTTTTCAATAGTTGACAATGTAATCAAATCACTGAGTTCGTCTTCGTCATTATCAAGAGAACTATCTAGAGGAAGTTCTCCATTAGTTTCTAATTTAGGAATAGTTGTAGTTGACATAATTTTTTTCATTAATTCCGCCCCCACACTAACTGTCCCAACTGGTTTTAATTTTTTATCATAAAAGTCAAAATCCATACTAATTCTCCTTTTCAATTTCTCTACTTTCAGATTCTAAATCACTAGGTTCAACATTTTCTCTATGCCATATACCATGCTTATTAAATATCTTTTTTGATTCATCAGATATGCGACCACCTGAGATAACTCCTGAAACTCCTTGTTTAGCTATTTTTTTTGCTTTACTTGGAGGGATAGCCGAAGAATATGATTTAACCTCAATATAATCAGAATTTTCAGACATTACTTATTTCTCCTTGCTTGATTTTTATCAATAGTATCTGCTAGTAAATCCAAATATTTTTTTGAATCTTCCTTTGCTACTTTGATGTCCCCTTTTGAGTCATTACCCTGAGTCGCCTCTACTTTTAAGCCATTCTTTTGACCTAATTTAACGGCATTATCAACTATATCCTCATGTTTTATGTATGAATCAATAGCTTTCCTTCCTGAACTTCTTGTCTCTGTCATAATCCTCCTTTATTGAAGTAAAGAATAAGCCTGTTCTTGTTTTTCAAAAGAGACTTTTGAAGATTCAGAACTATTTAATTCATCAGTAAACTGTTGAAATTTAATTTCATTTCCAATTAAGCTATTTAAAAATAACTTTTGCATAACTAATATAATATCATAGGGAGTAAGTTTTTTTTCTTTAGTAATACTTTCTATTAAATCATAATTAATTTGTAATTGACTACCAATTATTTTTTCAATAGGACTTAACAAATCCTCAAGTTGCATTCTATTTAAAATAGGATCAACTTTAATCTTTAAGGAAAATCTCCTTTTAATAGCTGAATCTAAATTTGAAAACATATTTGTTGTAGCCGCAATTATAGGCGTATATTCAAATTCTATTTGTAATAATTCATCGAGTTGTATTAAGAATGTATTGACTCCTCGTCTCACTCCTGATGATTCATTACTCATAAAACGGGAAGATAACACGGAATCTATATCATCTAACTGTAAAAATACTTTTTTTCCACATTTTCCCTGTTCAATAATTTGGTCAAATAACTCTTTAATTGCTTTTGATGTTTCCCCCAACTCTTTGTCAACTAAAAGGTCTAAACTTTCTCGATAATATTTAATACCATTTATTTCAAAATTGTTGGCAATTTCTTTTAACAATGAGGTTTTTCCAGTACCAGGAGGACCATATAATAGGATAGTTGACATAAAATGAAGTGTTTTAGATTGTTCTTGCCAATCTTGTGACCAAACAAATTGACAAAATGCTTCTAATGTTTTTTTTTGTTCGTCTATACCAATGAGTTTATTTGATAAAAAATTCGGATTTTGCTGTTTTGGAGAAAAAATTTTGACCACAACTACCTCTTTGACTTAATTAATATAATACTAACATTTTCAATAGTTAACGAAATTATAAACAATAATATATTTTTACATAAAAAAAGGGTGGGCATTGCCCACCCATTTATTTATCTTGTAGGTTGGGTTAAAGAATGAAACCCAACACAACAAAATTTCAAGGATTAATAATCAAAGTCACCGCCACCAGCAGGGGCTTGACCTTTATCTTTTTCAGGTTTATCAACTACAATACACTCAGTAGTTAATACCATTCCAGCGATGGAAGAAGCGTTTTGGATGGCAGAGCGAGTAACTTTAGCAGGATCAACGATACCAGCCGCTAACATATCAACATATTCGTTGTTAGCTGCATCATAACCGGTGTTAAAGTTTTTTTCTTTAACTCTTTCTGCTACAACGGCGCCGTTTTGACCAGCATTTTCCGCAATACGTTTTAAAGGTGCGGTTAAAGCGCGCGCCACAATCAAAGCGCCCGTCAACTGTTCAGCTTCAAGGTTAGCGGTAGCCCAAGATTCTAACTCAGGGGCGAGGTGCGCTAAGGTAGTACCACCACCGGGGACAATACCTTCTTCTACGGCCGCTTTAGTAGCGTTGATAGCGTCTTCTAAACGGAGCTTACGATCTTTCATTTCAGTTTCCGTAGCAGCGCCTACTTTGATCACAGCTACACCACCGCTTAATTTTGCTAAACGCTCTTGTAGTTTTTCCTTGTCGTAGGAAGAATCGGATTCATCAATTTGACGGCGAATTTGATCGCAACGGGTTTTAACGTCTTTTTCGTTACCTTCAGCCACGATAGTAGTGCTATCTTTGGTAATGGTTAAACGACGAGCAGTACCTAATTGGTCAACGGTGGTGGTATCTAATTTTAAACCAGCATCTTCGCTAATCATTTGACCACCAGTTAACACGGCAATGTCTTCTAACATTTGCTTACGGCGATCACCAAAACCGGGAGCTTTCACGGCAGCTACGTTTAACACACCACGAAGACGGTTAACAACTAAAGTAGCAAGGGCTTCTTTTTCGATGTCTTCAGCGATGATTAATAACGGTTTACCTTGACGGGCAACTTGTTCTAAAACAGGTACTAAGTCTTGTACTAAGGTGATTTTCTTATCGGTAATAAGGATGAAAGGGTCTTCTAAAACCGCTTCCATGCGTTCGGTATCGGTAACGAAGTAAGGGGAAATATAACCCTTGTCAAAACGCATACCTTCGGTAATTTCCAATTCAGTTTCCATAGATTTACCTTCTTCGAGGGAAATTACGCCTTCTTGACCGACTTTCTCCATCGCTTGGGCAATCATATCACCCACTTCGGTATCATTACCCGCAGAAATAGAACCCACTTGGGCAATAGATTTGCTATCTTCTACTTTTTTGGCGTGTTCGGCAATTTTAACTACTAAATACTCAGTAGCCTTATCAATACCACGTTTAAGAGCGATAGGATTAGCGCCCGCCGCCACATTGCGTAAACCTTCTTTGACGATAGCATGGGCTAAAACCGTTGCGGTGGTTGTACCGTCACCGGCTACATCGTTGGTTTTAGAAGCGGCTTGACGAATCAAAGCAACTCCAGTATTTTCGATGTGGTCTTCTAATTCGATTTCTTTGGCGATAGTTACACCGTCATTGACGATTTGAGGGGCGCCGAATTTTTTTTCTAAAACAACATTACGTCCTTTAGGACCAAGGGTTACGGCTACAGCTTCAGCTAATAAGTCGATACCTTTTTCGAGGGCGCGGCGCGCTTCTTCGTTGTAAATGATAGATTTTGCCATAATTGATTCTCTTGATTTTCTCTATAATTTGTAATAATTTGTGGTACTGTTTCAGTTTTTCTGGGTTGCGTACCTTAACCCATTGATTTTATTCAAGCATTAGACAAAACAACACTTTGAGCGTAAAGTTAACTTTTGTCTTTTGCCCTTTCTAGGAAACTACAGCGAGAATGTCTTTTTCGGAGAGTAAAACATAGTCATCGCTACCTAATTTGATGTCAGTTCCAGCATATTTAGAGTAGAGAACTTTATCACCAACTTTTACTTCTACAGGAGTGCGCTCTCCTTTATCATTTACTTTACCATCGCCTACGGTGACTACTTCACCAACTTGGGGTTTTTCTTTAGCATTATCAGGTAAATAGATACCACCAGCAGTTTTTTCTTCTGCTTCGCTAACTTTGACGAATACACGATCACCTAATGGTTTTACGGTGGATACGTTAATGGTAATTGCTGCCATTGATAGTTTACTCCTTGTTTTTCTTTGTTTAACTTTAGCGGTGGAGTATTTTTTTAGCACTCTCACCTTACGAGTGCTAATTTAACCGAAATTGATCAACCATAGCAATGGTAGTAATTGTACGGGTTTCCGAACCTAAAAATTTAGTTTTCTCTATGGCATTTTCGGGTCAAAAGGGCAAGGGGTAAAAAGCAACAGTAAATGTCAAATTAGCTTGAATTACTATGTTTCTTTGCTCACGTCTTAAAAGACAAGGTTTTAAACCCTTTATTATTCGGTAATTGATAACCGTAAGAAAAAATGTTATGATTGTTGGTGATGGGTGCGTAGCTCAGGGGATAGAGCACCAGATTCCGGTTCTGGGTGTCAGAGGTTCGATTCCTCTCGTACTCGTATTTAAGTTATCGTACAAAATTAATTAATTGTATATCACCAAGAGAAGGCAAGGGGATGTGCTCCCCTTGTCATATCAAGTTAGGATAATTAGTTACAAATAGGTTATCTCTTCGCAGTTTACCCACCGTGTAATGAATTACACGGCTAATAATTTTTCGTTCAATAAATTGAACTAAGATATTGATATTGCCCCATTGCCTTGCCTTGTTACGATAGCTTGATTGTTAGTTTTTCGAGTGTCAAATAAGTAAATATGACTCGACACTATACTATACTGAAGGAAAAATTAACCGCAATAATTATGGATCAAGCACTTATCAAAGAAAAAGTTAAAACTATTGCTTCTGGGCGTGAATTATTAACGAAATTATTAGAAAAACCAGATATAGGTAATTTGCGCTTAGACGTAAATCAAGCACTGGAGGAATTAGAAGAGTTAGTGGAAGAATTACAAGCTACTTTTCCCGAAGATTAGTCAAAAGGGCAAAGGTAAATTTAAAGATAGCTTAGACTACCTTGTTTTTTTGCTTACGTCTTAAAAAATTTGATTTTAAACCCTTTATTATTCGATAATTTAATTTGTAGGTTGGGTTAGCGATGGCGTAACCCAACAAAACTTCATCAACCAGCGCCCTCCACCGGATTCTCAAAAGGATAAGTGGAAGGCATTATCGATTAAGTGATTACGGTAGGCACATCACGATTAGTATATTTTTTAATGTGAGCGATTTCTTCCGCAATATTAATTAAATCCCCTAAAGCCTCTTGGGTGTCCAAATTTTGTTTAGCTGTGTCAGACTCATAACTTTCCAGATATACCCTTACAGTAGCGCCCTTCGTTCCAGTACCAGACAATCGGAAAACAATTCTTGAACCATCAGTAAAACCGATTCTGATACCTTGTTTTGTGGTGACACTACCATCCACAGGATCAGTATAACTAAAGTCATCGGCGTATTTTACGGTATAATTGCCGTATTGCTGACCCACAAGAGTATCAAATTGAGAGCGTAAACTATCAACTAATTGATTAGCGCCCTCCGTTGCTACCTCCTCATAATCGTGACGAGAGTAATAATTGCGCCCGTAGGTTGCCCAATGAGATTTGAGGATAGCTTCCACTGATTCACCACGCACTGCTAAAATATTTAACCAAAAAAGCACCGCCCACAAACCATCCTTTTCTCTGATATGGTTAGAACTTGTCCCGAAACTTTCCTCTCCGCAAATAGTAGCCTTATCAGCATCCAATAAATTGCCAAAAAACTTCCAACCCGTCGGGGTTTCATAGCAATCAATACCAAGTTTTTCCGCTACCCTATCCACTGCGGCGCTGGTGGGCATGGAGCGCGCTACCCCTTTTAAACCATCTTTGTAACCCTTGACAAGATGAGCATTAGCTGTAATCACCGCTAAACTGTCACTAGGATTAACGAAAAAATGCTTTCCTAAAATCATATTACGATCGCCATCCCCATCGGAAGCGGCGCCAAAATCTGGCGCATTATCTCCAAAGAGAATCTTTACCAAGTCTTTAGCATAAACTAAATTAGGATCAGGATGACCACCGCCAAAATCTTCCAACGGTTTTCCATTGGTGACAGTGCCAGATTTTGCCCCTAATTTTTGCTCAAAAATTGCCTTAGCATAAGGACCTGTAACGGCGTGGAGAGAATCCATGCACATGGTAAACTTGCCATTGGTGAGCAGTTGACGAATTAAATCAAAGTCAAATAGAGATTCCATTAACTCACTATAAGGCTGTACCGAATCTAACACCTCCACATCCATGGCACCCATTTTAAATGATCCTACCTGATTCAAATTAATATCAGCAGATTCTAAAATGTAATATTTATCGATGGTAGAAGTGCGCTGGTAAATATCTTCTGTGACTTTTTCGGGCGCTGGACCACCATTAGTAACATTGTACTTAATTCCAAAGTCACCATCAGGACCACCCGGATTATGAGAAGCAGAAAGAATAATACCACCATAGGCGTTATTAGCACGAATTAAGCAAGAGGCGGCAGGAGTAGACAAAATTCCTTCACAACCAACCAAAACACGACCAACGCCGTTAGCAGAAGCCATTTTGAGAATAATTTGGATAGCTTGGCGGTTGTAATAGCGCCCGTCACCACCTAACACGAGGGTTTGTCCTTCCATTTCGAGGGTATCGAAAATGGCTTGAATGAAATTTTCGAGGTAGTGAGGTTGTTGAAAAACCGTAACAGCTTTTCTTAAGCCCGAAGTACCGGGTTTTTGGTCGGAAAATGGTTTAGTAGTAACAGTGATGATACTCATATAAAAGTTTGTCTGTCTTTTTTTTTAACTGCCACTAATGTATCAGAGAATGAATAATTAGTTAGAGGTTGCTAAAAAAATGGTTTCGTTGAGGTAGGGAAAAGGGAAGAGGAGGGGGGGAAAAGTCCGAGATATTTATAAATCAAAGACTTTAGCAAAGTAGTTAGATGACAGGTGACAGGGTTCTGACTGAGTAGCAATAATTAATTCTTCATTGTTCAACAAACCACTTGTATTTTCGCTAAATAATTAATTTTGCACGATAATTTACCTACTTCAAAACTATTCTCGTTGCCATAGGATGTCAGGGAAGTTCAACAATGGATTGCAGAAAATTACGCAGAATTTGTAATCCCGAATCAGTGAGGATACTTTCAGGATGAAATTGTACCCCTTGCACCCAAGGGAAATCTCGATGACGAATACCCATGATTAAATCATCATCCGTCCAAGCTGTCATCTCTAAAACGGGGGGAAGTGTCGATTTTTCTACGATAAGACTGTGATACCTAGTGGCTTGGAAAGAATCTTTTAAATTGGTAAATACCCCTTGATTATTATGGTTGATAGATGAGGTTTTACCGTGCATGAGGGAGGGCGCTGAAATAACTTTACCGCCGTAGGCTTCGCCAATGGTTTGATGTCCTAAACATACTCCTAAGATGGGGTATGTGGAGGCAAATTTTTGGACTAATTCCAGACAAATTCCTGCGGATTGGGGATTACCCGGACCGGGTGAAATCACGATGGCATCAGGGTTTAACTGTTCTAGTTGTGTTAGGGTGATTTCATCATTACGATACACTTTGATTTCTTTGGCAATAGCGAAATCAATACTTAATTGCCCTAAATACTGAACTAAATTATATGTAAAACTGTCGTAGTTATCGATAACCAGAATCAAACTTTTTGCTCCTCTGTCTGATTTAGATTGAGACTATTAAGTTTAACCCATGAGGTAACAAAATGAAACTGGCTACTAATAAGGCACAAATAGCTGAGACTAAAACAGCGCCCGCCGCACAATCTTTGGCAATTTTAGCGAGATGATGATAGGTTTTCCCTACTGTTAAATCCACCACGGATTCCAAAGCAGTGTTGAGTAATTCCAATACCATAACCATGGCACAGGTAAGGGTAATCACAGCCATTTCCACGGCGGTGGCGTGGAGATAAAAGCCAAAACCTATTGCCACCACTGCCATAAGACAATGAATACGGAAATTTCGCTGGGTTTTGAATCCATAGCGCACACCAGCCCAAGCATAACCGAAACTGCTCAGTAAGTCGGGCGCTATTTGCCAAGCCGAACCCCTATCCCCTTGAGGGGTATAGTCGGGAAGTATGTGGCTAGATTGACTGCTGGGAAATAACTCAGCGCCCGTCACCCCATCAAGAGAAGATTTATTTTTAAGAAGATTACCCATGGGCTTTTTTCCTCGAAAGAGTTAATTTTTCAATCATTGATACCTAAGTATAAACTGATCTATGAAAATGTGAAGGGTATAATTTAATACTTTCTTCAGATTTGTTTTTATTATTTATCTTTTTTTGACTCAATACTATAATATTTGTTCCGATTGAGCAAAAGGCATAAGAGTGAATGGACAATGATGGGTTTTTACTCTCCCAGTGTAATATCAAGTAATGTGTTCTGGAAGATTATATCTTCGTAATTTACCCACCGTGTAATGAATTACACGGAACCAATAGTATTCCGTTCAATAAATTGAACTAAGATTATTTTTAACTGATTGATAAGTGATCGCGCAGCGGCAGCCTTCGGCTGATCAAATGAACTTGGTATAAAAAGTAAAAAGTTTTAATACTCAATTGGTGCGTAAATTCTAAATTACCATTATTCCATCATGGGACAGCGTTCGCGCTCTCTGGTATGCTCTGCCTCAATCCAAGAATAGGCAAAATGGGAAATGGAAGTAACGCCCCGATTACTGTTACGAATACCCTGCATTTGGGTTTCAAGGGAAGGGCGCTTGCCATCGTTTCTGCCCCAATATCCGGCTAAAACCGGTTTGACTTGGCTAGGGCTACGGGCGCTGTCAATGACTCTCTGCACTTGCTGGGTAATACATTGAGCACCACTACATAAAGCATAGGACATGGGATGCCATTCTAAACTCTGACTAAAACTATCCCAAGGTTGCACCCTAGAATCAAAACCAATTTGCCCTACGGGTTGATTACCTTCGGGGAAAAATACAGCGCCGGCTGGTATTCCTCTTTGTTTCACCTGATTACTAACATAATCAAGAAAATCAACTACTCCTTGCGCTGCATGGGCAACGGTAAAATACCATATATCAACTTGTAAAGTAGCCAAATCATTGGGGGCAATGGGGCTTCTCCCCTGCCATACTGGGGTTAATTCATCGGGAAAAAGTCGGCGCATTTCTTCTAAGTCATTGTTATTGATAAATCCTTGATTAACATAACGTTCTAATAACCAGCGCCCTTGCCGATTTTGCGCCCGTCTGAAAAGAGCTTGTTTCGATGCTTCGCTATGAATCCATAATTGTTTCACATTACTTACTACGGATTCAGCGCCGGCACTACGAGGATAACGAATATAGTCAAATAATACGCCATCGGGTCTTCTTTGTAAAACTGCTTGGAGTAATTGACTGTAATCCTGTCGGGCTTGGGGGTGATAGGGGTCAACAAAGACTTGTGAGCCATCATCTACTACCGCCAAGCTATTTTGTCCTCTACCGTTACGAGCTAAAACTGCGGTGCGATCTGGTCTAATACTATAGGAATAACCAAAATTAAGGGAAAATAGCCAAGCATACATATTTAACCCTCTCTCTTTACCTTTTTGTAAGGTTTCGGCAAATAAATCTCGATTTTCATAACCCGGTTTATTGACTACACTTTGCCATACTGTATTATTCGCATTTTGTGGCAGTAATACTCTACCATCGAAAAAAACTTCTACATAAACAGTGTTATAACCTAAGTCTACAATGCGATCCAAGACTTTTTCTATGGAGCCATCCATGACATCACAGGGATAAATTCTTAACCAAATAGCTTGTTCTTTTAACCAATTTCGGTTACGACAATCTTTTAACATTTGGCTATGGCGTTGGATTATTTGTTGATAGGCTCGTTTTTGATTGGCATTACCATTGATAGCTTGTTCTCGCAATTTTGTTTTTTCATTGATCGCATTTTGATCAAAACGGCAATAAGCGTCATTGGCGGCGGCAAGGGGCGTTGATAATGCAACTTCTACCCACAAGGGAATCAGACTAATAATTATTTTTAACCAAGACTTTTTTAACATACAAACTAATTCAATCAACAGTGATGTATGCCACTATAGCAATTCTTTTCAGGTGAAAGCGAAGGGCGCTGAGACAATTTAGAATTTAGAATTTAGAATTTAGAATTTAGGATTTACGCACCGATGATTAAGTATTAAAACTTCATAACTCATAATTCATAACTCATAATTTTCATTAACGAGGTTAAATCTTCTTGACTATGGGTAGCCATCAGGGAAAATCGTAAGCGACTACTAGGAACGGTAGGGGGACGAATGGCTGGAACTAAAAACCCTTCTAAATTGAGCTTTTGAGCTAATCCTAGAGCAGTTTCAGCATTAGGAGTTTTTAAACATAAAATAGCTGAATCACTGTCCATAAACTCAATCTGGTGTATTTTAGCTAACTTTTTAAAGTGGTTGATATTATCCCATAATTGTTGTCTAAGGTGAAGGGCGCTGGGTATAATTTGTACGGCGGTGAGGGCGGCGCCCGTATCCCCAGGGGAAAGCGCTGTGGTATAAATCCAAGTGGGGCAACGGTTACGGAGAAATTCGACCAGGAGGTTACTCCCTGCCACATAACCTCCTAGACTACCGATGGCTTTACTGAGTGTGCCAATTTGAATGAGATTATCCCCTTTGAGTTGAAAATGCTCCACACATCCAGCGCCCGTCACCCCTAAAACCCCTGTGGCATGGGCTTCATCCACCAATAACCAACAATCAAAATGATTAGCAATATCTAGTAATTCGGCGAGGGGCGCTATGTCTCCATCCATACTGAATACCGTATCCGTCGTAATCAAACAATGACGAAAATTATGACGATGTTGAGTTAATAAATTTACCAAGTTTTGGCAATTATTATGACCATAATCAATACAATGGGCTTGACTCAATTTTCCACCATTTTTTAAACTGGAATGATTGTATTCATCACCTAAAATTAAATCTTTTTTGCCCACAAGGGCGCTAATCGTGCCGAGATTAGCCTGATAGCCTGAACTAAACACCAAGGCATTCTCTGAGCCTTTCCATTGTGCCAAGGCTTCTTCCAGTTGACGATGTAACGGGCGATGACCACTTAGTAATCTTGAACCCGTGCTACCGGTGCCATATTTTTGAATAGCCTCCAATGCACCTGTTATCACACGGCTATCTGAAGCTAAACCAAGATAATCATTACTAGCAAAGTTAACTAACCACTTCCCCTCTATTTCCACAAGGCTATGGGATAAAAAGCTAATGGTTTTTTCGTGACGATACCAATTAGCTTTTTTAATGGTGTGTAAAGATTTACTAAGATAATTCTGCAAAGATGACATCTAAATTGAACCATAACCGCCAAGATACAAAATTTGGCAGTCTAATTATTATAACTTAATCCGAAAAAATCATAGGGGAGGGAAAAAGTAATAATTATTAATTGAAAAGATATATGATTTTATTTTTAATAATTATTTGTTAATGTTAATGTTTTCCACTGAAAAATTGCTTCCTTGTCACTTATGAGGAAGTTTTTGATAGTTCAGATGTTTTAATCGATGTCAGTATTTGATCAGTAAATTGAGGAGAAATGGTGGGGACTTCCTCAAGTTTAGGAGTAGCGCACCCCAACGAAAACGATTTTTCTAATAAAGCCAATTCTCGCACTGGTTGCCAAGAATGACCAAAAGCTGGAACAGATAAACTACACGATTTCCAGTTACTTTGTACTGTAACATTGAGTTGATCACACATTCCCCCTCGTCGTCCTTCGGGATGATAAAAGCGACAATAACGACAAGCTGAGGTACAATTATTCGGTATCATTTGCTTACTATAAAAATTTTTTAAATTTAATCCTTCTTTTTCATTATCAATCATCTGGGATCAAGGGTTTATTGCCTAGAATCCATGTAGATAGACGAAAAGAGGGGCTTTTTATAGATATATTTGTTTAGATTCTCTTAACTATTGCTTCATAGAAGGCAACACTCTGTTCACAAAACTATTTAGGTGTTGCCAAAAAAGTGGAGTTGTGAGGGCAAATGAATTATGAATTATGAGTTATGAGTTATGAATTATGAGTTATGAAGTTTTAATACTCAATCATCAGTGCGTAAATCCTCAATTATCAATTGTCCATTATCAATTATCCATTGTTTTATTGTAGTGGTTGTGTAATTTGTCGAGCTTGATAAAAAGTTTTTAAACTGTGAGTATCACCAACAAAACGCCAATGCCAAGGCTCATAACTGATACCTTGTAGGTTATCACGGGGAAAAGATAACTCAAAACTATAACGAGGGGCATTTTGTTGTAACCATTGAAAAGCAGGAGTATTTTCAAAGCTAATGCTTAAATTAGTATCTGGGTTGTCACCGTCACCAATATCGATGGCGTAGCCGGTATGATGTTCACTATAACCGGGAGGTGCGCTGACTTCGGCTCTTTCTGATACCCCTTGATTTCTCTGTTGTTTGATTTCAAAAAAGAGGTATTCTTGTTCGTCAATGGCACGAAATCCTGAAATTGGTATGAGATTAATCCCTTGTCGGCGCGCGTCTGTAGCCATTTCGATATATTTTTCGGCACTTTTAACTCTTAAACGGATTCTGCCGTCAGCCGTAATAGCTTTTAATTCGCTAACGGGCGCTTGTTCGTAGGCTAAATGCCCTAAAATGTTTTCTGGGATGATTTCTTGATTAACGACTTGTTCTTCTTCTTGTGGTATGTTTGGTTGCTCAATGGTGACGGGCGCTGGTTTGGTGTTTTCTACGGCGACGGGCGCTGGATTGCGATTGGTTAATTTACCAAAAGAAAATGACAGTATAATTACGGTAATAATACCGATGACAAACCAAATCACGGTTTTAATTCCAGCGCCCTTCCCACTTATAAAAAGTGACTGGTTTTTCAGGGATGATCGATTTTTCTCTCTTAGTGCGGTGGGAATTTCATCCATATATCTTGACTGTAGGGGTAATCAATTACTATTTTATCTATTAAGTGACCTTTCGTGAATACTGGGGAATTTTATTAAAATAATTATTGGGAATTTCTAATTGACAAAAAAAGAGTTGACACTGTAAACTCTATCCTTTTCAATTTATCATCGTCATAAATAAATTATTATTGACAAACAAAATGAGTATTTTTATAAAAAAAAGTAAATTATTTTTAAGAGAGAAATTTAAAATTTATTATGATTACCTAGTAATTAAAAATTCTCAACCATTATTAATTTTACAAATGGCTAAAACTGGTTCAGAATCTCTTTTTTTCTCTTTAAAAAATGTAGGTTATAAAGGAGTATATCGTCTTCACACTCTTACCCAGAATTATGATTACTATAATTATCCTTATTTAGCAAAAAAAAATAAGCTACTCTTACAGCGTATTCAAGAAATTAAAACACCCGTTAAAATTATTACCTCAGTGAGAGAGCCTGTTCAACGTAATATTTCTGATTTTTTTCAACTTATTAAATTAAATGATGAATTTCAAACATTAAGAATGCCACCTTTATTAAAAAGTTATAACGAATTAGCTGAACAATTAAAACCTAATTTAACTTTATCTGAACTGCAAAATCTTTTCTTCCAATATTATCCTGATCATTTTTTATGTTTGAATTGGTTTCAAGAGGAAATAGAAAAAAATTTTAACATTGATGTTTATGATTTTCCTTTCCCTAAAGAAAAGGGTTTTCTTGTTATTAAAAAAGATAATATCGAGTTATTAATTCTCAAGTTAGAGTTAAATAATAACGAAAAAGAAAAAGCGATCAAAGAATTTTTAAATTTACCTTATTTTCAAATTATTCCTAGTAATATTACTGAAAAACAACAGTTTTCTTATAGTAATTTATATCAAGATTTTAAGCAAAATATTTCTTTCCCTACCGAATATTTAGATAAGTTATATAAGAGTCAATATACTAATCATTTTTATATAGATTGAGAAATTAAAAATGTTGCAAGGTAATCAGTTGTTAAGGTTGGGGGGAGGGCGCTGGGATAAACAAAAATAAACTAATACTTTATTTATCCTTAATAATTTCTTTATAAACATCAACTAAATCCTTCGCAATTTTATCCCAACTGTAGTTTTTCTGAATAAATTTACGACCACGCCGACTCATATCTTCCAGCTTTTCTGGATTACTTAAAGCCCTTGTTATAGCTAAGTAAATAGAATCAATATCTAAATCACAAATGTAGCCTAAATCATTGTCCTTAACCATAGAAGATAAAGCAATACCCGGCGTAATCACCACAGGTAAGCCAGAAGCTAAAGCCTCCAAAACCGCAATACCAAAATTTTCTGAGTAGGAAGTCAACGCAAATAAATCTGAACCTTGTAATAAAGTATTTTTTAATTCTCCCTCTACAAAACCGGCCCAAATTACTTTATTTTTTAAATTGTTACTGGTAATTAAATTTTTTATTTTATCTTCATAGTCTGGTTCACCACTTCCCGCAATAATTAACCGAAAATCAAGGGATAATTTACCTAAGGCATTAACTAAAAAATCAAGCCCCTTTTTTTCATGAATACGAGATAAAAATAAAATTATTGGTATATTTTTTGGAATATCGTAAAGATTGATTAGTTTTTCTTTCGAGCGTGGGATTAATTCAGGAATTGTTAAACCTAAAGGTAAAATAAAATCCTTTGTTTTTAAATTAAGAACTTGTGCTTCTTCTTTTTCTTGTAGTGCCGTGTAGTGTATCCTTTGACTATAGTTGATATTAGCTTCTTCTATTAGTTTTAAATATAATTCTTTCTTGGTTGCTTTTTGTTGCAATGACCATTTCAATAGCATACCACATGGTCGAATAATGTAGGGAATCTTTCGCCATTTTGCTATAACCATAGCAATAGTTGAAGGATAATTAAATAGAGTGTGTACATGAATTAAATCATAATCAGAAATATGTCCCCATAACCATTTGGTTAATGACCATGCAAAATTAAATTCCTGAATGGCCTTACTTGATAGACATAAACGGGGAAAAAATGTCACTGGTACTTTTTCATAAACAGTTTGTCGATATAAAGGCACATTTAATAGATTATTTCCATTATCATTAGTTGTAATAATTTCTACACATACTCCTTTATTTTGCAGTGCGTCCACCATTTCAATAATTGCTTTACTGGGACCTCCTCTAACAGGGGCAATGGATGGGATTATGTGGGCTACTTTCATTGATAATATTAAAACTACTTTTATTAATCTGATTCAGAATTGAAAACAGGGACAAAAAATAAAAAAAGCACTATGCTCATTAACACCGCTGTTTTATCATTCTTGCCCTATTGTTCCTATCTTATTGTATAATGAATCACTAAGAATAGGCAAAGTAATACTTACAAAAAATATTTTTTGGTAATTAATCTTCTTACTGCTTCGATGACTGTATTACCTAAAAAGCTGTCTTGCAACAACTCCATTAGTTATTTTACATTATTAGAACATGATAAATAGAATCTTTGATTCTGGCGAACTTCAACAAAATAAAGTCACAACCTTGAATTGTGCAATTCTTCAACTATTTGCTTCTTTTAAATCTTATCAACTAATTGTTCTATTTATCGGTTTATTTTTTTTATTATATATTCCAATATTGTCCTTGATTCCTTTATTAATTTATTTACAAATAGAAGAATCAGATTTAGCTCTGCAACAAAATATTTTAGATAATAAATTCCAGCAATTATTACAGAAAAGAACATTAAAATTCAATATAGTAGCTATTTTATTTACCTGTATTTTAATTTTGAGTATTTATAATAGTACCATCTTTGTTTATGGAGATACTCAAAGATATTTTCAGTGGTTTCAAGATATTTTTAATCTTAATTTGATCAAATCTCTAGAGTATTTAAGACAAATTGGACAAGAACCAACAACACTGATAACAATTAAATACATAATGTTATTTTTAGGTTTAGATTCTAATAGTTTTCTACTATTTTCAGCTTTCCTGATTAACAGTTCTTTTATAATCCTAACCTATAAGTTTGTTCCTAAATATTATCCGTTAGTGATTCTTATTAACGTTATGAGTTATGGTTACTATAATCAACTTTTCTATTTCCGCCAGACCTTTTCTTTTGTATTTATCATCATTTTCTTATTCACAGAAAATTTTTTGCTATTTTCTTCATTATTTGTAGTTACATTTATTACTCACAGTACATCTTTATTGTTAACGCCTTTATTGTTTTTTAAGCTTTCTTCTGGGAATTTACAATTTATTCAAAAAAGTTTAGCTAGTAATAAAAATAAGTATTTACTGGGAGTAATATTGACTGGTTCAACCATTACTTTAATCCTGTTTGGGCGCGAAGTATTATTTTTTTTGTTATCAATCTTATCTGCTTTTGGCAACAATACCTTACAAGGCAGGGCAAATCTCTATTTAAGTGGAAATGAAAATTTTCAAAGTAGAGAGACTTTACTGATTATTAATTTAATCATTTTTCTTATTTATATTTTTAATATAAACTTTAATAAAACATCTAATAATTTTAAAAATAATCCAGCTTTATATAATTTATTAATCTATTTTATAACTTTATTAATTAGCTTTTTAATTGTTTTTTTTGTTGGTTTCAATTTCAGACTTGTTT
Organism: Cyanobacterium sp. T60_A2020_053; assembly: GCA_015272165.1. Taxonomy (NCBI): domain Bacteria; kingdom Bacillati; phylum Cyanobacteriota; class Cyanophyceae; order Chroococcales; family Geminocystaceae; genus Cyanobacterium; species Cyanobacterium sp. T60_A2020_053. The sequence continues at coordinate 22,290 of JACYMF010000061.1, read as the reverse complement.
ATTTTTTGACCTGTCTGACAGGATTTTTTTATTTAATTCCTATTATGTCCAATCAAATACAAACTAAAAATATTCAATATTATCTTTTTTTGACTCAGTTATGTTTAACAAGTGCAGTATTCATCAGAAATTTGTATCGAGAACAAGCCACTAATTTTAATGCATTTTTGCAAGAGCGAATAGGTCAAGTCACATTTTGGGAAGCGAGGCCATTAAATGCCGATTTATTCGATTATATCAAACATTGTATGGATTTATTACTATAAACTAATATTAGTGATAACTTAGATAAAACAGTTTGCACTATTAAAATCGATGAGAAGCATTTTTTTATTTAATTAAGATGAAATATTTACATCAAATTACTTACGCAATTCCCACTTTAAACAGCGCCCTCACCCTTGACACGACATTACACTCTTTGAAAAATCAAGTAAATGTTGATGTCAATATTATTGTCGTTGATAGCAGTTCTACGGATAGCACTTTAGAAATTTGTCAAAAATGGGGTGTAAAGACTATTTATGCAGAAAAAGGAAATATTTATCGTGCCATTAACTGTGGTTTGGCAAACGCCACAACGGAATGGGTTGCTTATATAAATTCTGATGATTGGTTATACTGTGATAGTTTAGCTAAATTAATCGCTTTGGGAAATAAAGAAAATGCTGATGTAGTTTACGGGCGCTGTGATTATACCGATGAGTATGGGCGTTTTGTTTATTCTTATGAACCCTGTAAGCCTCAATATATCGAATCTGCCTTTTTATCTTCTACATTAGGTTTTTCTCAACAAACTACTATTTTTCGTAAAACTCTTTTTGACTCCCTCAATGGATTTGATGAAAGTTACTTTCTCAGTGGTGATCGAGATTTTTTTGTCAGAGCTTTACAAAAAGGAGCAAAGTTTAGTTTTTTAGATGACTTTCCTGTGGCTTGTTTTCGTCTCCACCAAAATCAATTAAGTTCTTCTCGTATGGATGAGCATCGTCAAGAAGGCAAAAAGATAGCGGAGTTAATGAGCAAAAAAATTAATGCTGTTAATAAAATTGATCTAATAAAATGGCGTTTCAGTAATTTAGGGCATTACGGGTTAAGATTTTTAAGACAATCATTACTGTGTGGTCGCCCTACTTACACTCAAAATATTAATCTTGATAAACTACACTCTAAATCAAATGATATTTTATGAATTCATAAAAACAAACATAAAATACCATTTACTAGCTTTTTGTGTTAATTGTTATCAATTAACATTAAAAATGGTTCGGCAAAATTTATCCACATCATTCTTTTCCAAGAGTTGATCTAATAATTGAGTATCAAGATGCAATAATTCAGGTTGATTGACCACTTCGGTCAAACTATCGACTAAAACTTGCTGATTTGATGAATCAATAGCTAATCCCATCTTGTATTTTCTCACTATTTCTCCCATCAGACCATAATCTGAGGAAATAACTGGTTTTCTCGCGCCCGCCGCCTGAAGTAAAATACCGCTCATACCAACATGATTTTGATACACCGCCAGAATAACATCAGACAAAGAAAAATATAAGCTAACTTCATCTTCAGGTATTCTACCATAATTACCAATAATCTGTATTTCATTGTCCTTACCAATTTTTGCCGTGAGACTTAATAATCTTTGTTTTTGATCGGGAGGAATTTCTCCTACTAACAACAAAGTTATTTTCTTGCCAATTTCTTTTGGTAAAGATTCTAAAGCGAATAAAACATCATAAATACCCTTGCGAGGAAAAAGACGACCAAAAAGAAGAAAAACAATCCGATTTGAATCTATTTTTAAATTACTTTTAAGCTGTTTTAGTAGATCAAAATTAACTGGTTTAATTCTTATGGGATCAGCTAGATGTATGGCTTTTTTGTTGGAACATTTTTGATTTATGTAATCGACAGCATAGAAATCTAAACATAATAATTTCTGAAATTTAGACTTTTTTAAAACTTGAAATAAAATTATTTTTTGTCTCAATGCTCTTAATTTGTCTTGCCAAGAAGGTTGATAATTGCTAAATTTGAAATAATGGAATGTGGGACGAAAATAAATCCCAGAAAACGGGCATGGGGATGATTTCCCCAACAAGATTGGTATTTGCAAATTATCTAAATACATTAACACTGCATAATCTGGCTCAATAATCTTTGCATACCTAACATAAATGTTCCATTCTAAAAAGATTTTACGAAATACATTGGATGTTTGCTCCCATCGTTCATATTCGTGAGTTTCAATGTAAATAAGTTTAATTATCGTATCGTAATTTTCAATTAAGTTAATAATTTCAGGATGTTGATTGGGAAATTGAGGCGAAGTAACAATATGCAATTCTCCATCTAGTTTGTTTTGACACCAATAGGTAATCAAATAAAGTAGATAACTGGAGTGATGACCCCCAATTTTTGGGTCAAACAACATTATTTTTTTCATTATCTTTATATTCGGAGTAATAAATTGTTAAATTAAGATTTTTTGCATATTCACGTTATTAGTTAATCGATAATGATCATTCTATTTTCCAGCGCCCTCCACCGTATGAAGAAAGGATAAACTGGTTAAACTATAATCAGAATTTAATCTTTGGATATTATGACAGAAACAGAAAAAGAAGAACTATTAAGATCACTATTACACAAAGAAGGTAACTGGGTGGATTGGGGCAAAAAATGCCACCAATTAAGAGGAATGGGCATTACTCCCCAAGAAATCTTTGAGCAAACAGGCTTACAAAATAGTCAACAAAATTTAGTCATAGTAGCCTCACAGGTTTATGATAGTTTGGTTACCCAAGGAGTTGAAGAAGATACCTTAACCTATTATCAAGGTCCTCGCAGTGATGTATTATACGAATTACGCATTCTCAATCATGAGGAAAGAAAAGAAGCGAGTTTGCTTTGTCAAGAGAAAAAATTAAACATTGACGGGGCGAAAGAAGTGGCAAAGGCAATGAAATTTTTTGCCCATCTTGCTCAAATTCCTATGGGTTTTACCTCTCATCCGGGGGATGCAGTAGCTTATCAATATTGGAAAAATGCTAAGAATAAAAAAAGCATTGCCGATAAAGCCCGTTTAATTGGGGAAGGTTTAAAATTTGCTCACTCTCAGGATGCCCGAAGTCAATTAGAAAAGCTATTGACGGATATTGCCTCCCCCTCTCAAACCTCCAGCGCCCCTCTTCTTCCCCTGTATCGTCTGGAAGATGATGAACAATTACCTTGTATTTTGCCTGTGGTGGGGAAATTTCCATTAACGGTGGCAGATTTAGAGAAAATTCCCCCCGTAGAACCCATTGAGCCTTTCAGCATGGTAACATTACCCCAAGGTGGTAGTGTGGCTTCTGTTCCTTCTTGGCAAGTTATCTTACAAGCTCAACATCCGGTGGTGATATTCGCTCAAAGTAATGATTTACCGAAGGATACAGGGGGAAAAATTGAACCTATTCTAGTGGTGGTAGATTTAGATGCCACTGAGTGGAATGCTCAACATTATTTTTTAGCCCATCATGAGGGTAATTTAACTTTTAATTGGTTTGCTTCTTGCCCCACGGAGAAAATTTTGGGCAGATTATTGGTAATTATGAAACCTAGAAAAATTCTTGATGAGGACAATTTAACCCAGCCTTGGCAAATGGATGATTAATAATTTTTTAAAAGGGCAAAAGGCAAAGGGCAAAGGGCAAAGGGCAAGGGGCAAAGGAAAAAAAAGGGCAAAGGGCAAAGGTTTAAAGGCTTAACTCTTTAATTTATAAGATAAGGATTTCACCTGACTCCTGAAACCTGACACCTGAAGCCTGATACCTGAAGCCTGATACCTCCCCTAACCAAAATACTTTTTCAGCAACCCCTAATTAACAATGATGAGTTAGCCAAAAATTCCGTTAAGATTGAATAGTTACTGAAAATTTTAGGATAATTATGAACAGTATTACTTATTTGATGGTGAACACCGTCGTTAATTTTATTCAACTGTATTTAGTATTAATATTTGTCAGAATTTTATTAAGCTGGTTTCAAAGTGCCGAATGGGCTGGAAAAATTATCTCCTTTCTAGCGCCCATCACCGATCCTTATCTTAATATTTTTCGTTCCGTTATTCCCCCCCTCGGAGGCATCGATTTTAGCGCTATCTTAGCTATTTTTGTGCTTCAATTACTGCCTAACTTATTGATTGGTTTGGTGGGCGCTGGAGGCTTCTAAAGCAGGGTTTTTCCAAAGTCGGCATCAAAATTGATTTGTTTAGCAGGGGAAGCAGATATAAGGAAGATCCCCCCCTACCCCCCTTAATAAGGGGGGAGATTACGGGAGAAAGGGAGATTTTTTACTATTAATTATTAGTAGTAAAAAACTTCTGAATTTGAGACTACTAGCTAGTTTTAGAAACTGAGATTTTTGAGAATGAAAACGCCTTGCTTCTAGAGTCGCACTAGAATATTATTTCCGTGGGTGTCAGTGCCACAGGTTTGTAATAAATGGTATTTATCCGCCATGGTTTTTACTGTCTCAGTTTGACGGGCGCTGGGTTGCCAAGGCTGAGAATTACCGTAGGAGTAGTAAGTTTCTACACCGTCAATGCCTAACTGATACACTTCTTCAATTAATTCCACCGCCGGGCGCCGATAACGGGCGGGGTGCGCTAATACCACCAGCGCCCCTGCCTCATGCAATACATTAATCACCTGTCGAGCTTGAGCATCCCTACCCTCTGGACTTTCCCCCGTGAGATACTTTTGTAGTGTCGAACAGTCTGGGTCAAATCCATAACCGAGAATATGAACATTAGTACCATTAAGATTAGAGGTAATTTCAATGCCAGTCCACAGATGGGGTAAATTTAAACCCGGATTAAGGGATTTTTTGCGAAACATCCATTCACAAGCACGAAAATAACCTTTAACGCTATGATGATCCGTAATAGCCAAATCTTGTAGCCCAATTTGTAACGCTTGTTCCATCAAGGATTCAGGGCTTAATTGTCCGTCAGAGCAATTAGTATGCAAATGAAAATTGTATTGAAAAGGACAGCTATCGGCATTGATAGTAGCGAAAACTGATTTGAGTTGATTTATATTACTAGATTTAATCCCCATCGAGAAGAAAGGTTTTTTTTCTTTGCTCAATAGCATAGATTGTCTCACCATTAAAGATTGTTAAGTTTAATTTAACAAAAATTTACCCCCATTGACCGATTTTTTTTTAATCTTACTCAAAAAAACGATGGAAATTTCTTATGGTGTATATAAATAGGTGGTGCTGAAAAAGTATTTTGGTGAGGGGAGGGAATGTAGAATTTAGAATTTAGAATTAATAATTTTTGATTGGGATGAAAAAAGGCTATTTTTGGCACTTTTTAAATATTTTATTGTACTTAAAACCTTTGTTTTAAAAGGGTTTTGATTTATTCAGCAAACCCTAATAACATCCTCCCCTCTCCCACTGGGAGAGGGGTTGGGGGTGAGGGGAAATTTTTAAGCCAAACCTACTAATTTGGCGCTCAAATCCCACATTTTAACCGCTTTATTCTCATCACTGGCTTCATCGGAAATCTCTTGACTAAAGGCTTCTCTACCGTCTTTTTGACGATTGCCCCAACTCCAATATACTCCAGACTTATCAAAGTTTGGATCATCCACCACCATGGCAACTCTATCTCCAGCTAACTCTTCCGACACATAACCGCCGGTGATATTTTTTTGGAAAAGAGGGAAGATTTTTTGGAATAAGGAAAAATGGTTACGGAATAAAGCTGTTTCCGCTACGCAACCGGGATAAAGTGCCGTAAAAATAATGCCTGTGGATTCATGATAACGGCGATGTAATTCGCGCATGGTTAACATATTACACAGCTTACTATCTTTGTAGGCTTTACCTGATTTGAATTTTTTGCCGTCAATCATGGCGATGGGCGCTTTAAATCCTTGCTCCATTCCTGCTAAATCGCCTAGGTTGGGGGGCGCTGGAATGGGAATTTTACCGCCTAATTCTTTGGGATTTGCTGTAACTGTGCCTAAAATCACTAAGCGCGGATGGGTGTGGTTAGATTTTTTCAAGTCTTCTAACATTAAGTTACACAGTAGAAAATGTCCTAAGTGATTAGTCGCCACGCTAATTTCATAACCATCCTCACTATACATCGGCTCTTTTAACAGAGGATAATAAACGGCAGCATTGCAAACTAAAGCGTCTAATTTTCTCCCTGTGGTGCGGAAATCTTCCACAAATTTGCGGACACTGTTGAGGGATGCTAAATCGAGGTGAATAATTTGGTAACTGTCTTCAGGAAAGTTTAACTCTTTGGCTACTTTTTGGGTTTTTTCGAGGTTACGACAAGCCATGATGACATACCAGCGCCCTCCCTCCACCAGCGCCCGAGCCCCTTGCAAACCCACGCCTGATGATGCCCCAGTGATGATTACCGTTGATTTTTGTTGTTCTACCATATTAATTGTTGTTATTTATAGAAAGTATTTTAAAAGTTTCAATTTTACCCTAAAAACCTGTTTTAATAGTTTCAAATTTTCCTGAAATTCCCCTCTTTTTTGCGGAATTTTCCTGAAATTCCCCCCTTTTTAAGCAGGGCGTTTTCATTCTCAAAAATGTTAGTTTCTCAAACTAGCCAATAATCTGAAATTCAGAGGTTTTTAACTACTAATAAATCAATTAATAGTAAAAAATCCTCCTGTCTCCCTGAATCTCCCCCCTTTTTAAGGGGGGTTGGGGGGGATCATCCTTATATTGTCTTCTTGTCAAAAACAAATCAATTTTGATCCTGACTTTGAAAACACCCTGCTTTTTAAGGGGGGTTAGGGGGGATCAAAACAAGATTTAATGACTTTTCAAAGAGATTTTAATAAGTCAGGGTAAAGAAATTTAGTCAACCCGAGCAAAAGTGCTAGGATAGTGCCTCCGATCACACTTCTAGCGATAAAATCTAGGTTATCTAATCTTTTGCCTAATCCATTAACATCGCCTTTGATAGTAGCGATTTCTACCTTCATATCATTTAATTTACTATCTAATAATTGATAGCGATTATCTATTTTTTCGTTAATTTGCTCAAATTTTGAGTTAATTTGCTCAAATTTATCGTCTATTTTGTCAAATTTCGAGTTAATTTGCTCAAATTTATCGTCTATTTTGTCAAATTTCGAGTTAAGTAAATCCTTTAGCTCTTTTAAATCATTGTCCGTAACTGTACTCATGATCAAATCACCTCAATTAATCGGTTAATTAGGGCGCAGTTCTAACTACTCTCTAACTTATATTAACTTCTCAGGGGTTGACCTAATTCTTGCAATGATCCCATAAAAAGGTGCTGTGGTTTCCAAAGTTTCATTAAGCATCCCTCTGATTTTTTTTTACATTTCTTTAAATTTTGTCTAAGTAATCTCACTTAAATAATTTCCGCAAAAAAAAAGTGATCTTTATGGAGGATTTATGATACATTTAGTCAACATTAAAATTTTCTGAAAAAGAGGAAAATATATGGCATTTTTTCGTGCTTCTAAGTCGGTAGTTTTGGGTTTGACGGTAACGGTGACGGGCGCTTTTGTTGGTGTATCCTCGGCACAAGCGGCATCTTTGTTTGAATTTTCTTATGTTGACACTGCCAGTAATCAAAGTTGGAGTGGTCGTTTGACTGGTACACCGATTGATAGTGATAGAATTGATGTATCAAGTTTCTTCAATGTTGTTTACGACAATGACACAACCACAGCAGGAGTATTTGCTGGACCATCTGATGACTTGATTAACCTTGTTGCATTGACTGAACTGTTTGATCATGGATTTGATGAAAACAATCCTTTTGGAACAACAGCTGGTGCTGAAACTTTAGGTACTCCCATTTTATCCTTTAGCGGTGATAACATGAACTTTGCTGCTTGTCCTGATACTACAGGCTGTTATTTTCCTAGCATGATGACGACTCCACCCGCCGATGGTTTATTGTTTAATACATTGGCTAGCTTGAGCTTTTTGAGTGATAATCGCTTTATTGCGGGAGACTCCTTTTCTGATCAAAATCCTGGTGAAATCTTCGCATTCGACGCTAGTAACTGGACATTAACCCAAATTCCTGAGCCTAGTGCTGTTGTTGGTTTAGCTACCATTGGTTTATTGGGCTTTGCCACTCGTAAACGCAAAAAATAATTTTATTTGACAAGGGGTTGAAACCCCTTGTTAATCACAACAAGAATTTTTCGGGGTATTAGAAAGGGAAACCGTGCGCCGAAAGTCTGATAAATACTGCTCCAACGCCACTAACTGAGGTAAATTGAGACTATAGTAAACCCAGCGCCCGTCTTGCCGTGAGCGCACCAAACCAGCTTCCTTGAGAGTTTTGAGATGAAAAGATAACTTCGACTGACTAACTTCGATTGACTCCAACAAATCACAGACACATAACTCTTGATGGCGCAACAAATCCAACACTTCTAAACGAATGGAATCAGAAAGCGCTTGAAAACCTTTTTTGAGAATTGCTTGAGAATCGATGTCAGTGGCTATCATTAAATATCAAAAATATTAGTCAAAATTTAACTCCCCTCTCCTATGGGAGAGGGGTTGGGGGTGAGGGTGTTAGGGGTAAGGATGTTAACCCCAAAAATGCCTTAACGGCGAATTTTATCAGCTTGGCTAACGAGGATTAAACCAACGGTAGCAGGGATAATTACAATAGCGCCGCCTAAAAGTAAACTCCAAAGAAAATTAGCTAAAGAAGGTGTCATAATCTTATATACTATTTATTTACTAAAATATAGTCAATTTCATTTTACCTTAGAATAGAAATCAATTTTAGCAATAAATTATGAATTTAGCAGTCGTTGGTTCAATTATTTATTATGGTTGTTTTAAAAACCTTTGATTTTGTCATAAAGACTATCTACGGTTTCATCTTCAAATAGTTGCCGTTTAATATGAGAATAATCACCTTGTCCTAAGTGACAAATTTCCCAAAAACGCATTACTTTTACCACGTCTAAATGATCAATTAAGACGTTAAATGCTTCTTCGATAATTTCTTGATCTGTGTTAAGATTAATTTTCATTGTCCAATTCCTGTATAAAATCTATGGGATTAATGGCTTTTATGTTAAGCATTTGACATCGTAATAACCGTTTGTCACAAGTTATAAAATAATCACTTTTTGAGGCTTCAAAACTAGCAACGTGGAGAGCATCTATAGCTTTTATTCCTTGTGTTTCTAATTGTTTTGCCCTTTGTTTGATAGTTTCATCTAGGGGCTGAAATAAGGTTGTTTGTTTGAGATATTTTTTAATTGCTTGTTGAATAATAGGAAAGGGATTTTGTTGGTTTTCATATTCTAAAACAGATGAGTTAACGGATTCTATTTCATGATTTTCGATAAGATTAAAAATAATAATTGTTGCCTGTGTTTCTAAGTATATCTTGGCTTGGCTTTGGTCATCATAAGGGCGATTATATACGCTAGTATCTAAATAAATTTTCATGTTCAACCGTACAACAGAAGTCAACTTTAGCAACAAATTATGAATTTAGCAGTTATTAGTTCAATTATACTAGGTATTTTATTATTAGTGATGACGTTGTTATTTATCGGGCGCATCGTCATGACTTGGTATCCCAATGTTGACGTAAAAGAATTGCCCTATAAGTTAGCATATATTCCCACTGAACCGTTTTTAGCGCCCACCCGCAAGGTTATTCCCCCTCTCGGTGGCATTGATATTACGCCCATTGTGTGGTTAGGGATTTTTACCCTATTAAGAGAAGTTTTGTTAGGTCAACAAGGTATTATTACGATGGCATTAAGGTAATTAGGCTTGGCACTCATTAGTGAAGTCGTAAGGGCGAATTGACAATGGACAATTCTAAAGTTTTAATATGCCCATATAAGTTATTGCCCACCCTACAAAATTTTAACAGTCAATGCAATGAATAAAAGTAATAATGTCAAAATTAGAGTACCAGCTACTACGGCAAATATGGGCGCTGGTTTTGATTGTATCGGCGCGGCTTTAAGTCTTTATAACCATTTTGAGTTTACCCTAGCGGAAAAAACCTCCTTTATTATCTCAGGAAAAGAAGGGGAAAATATTGAATTAGGAGAAGATAATTTATTATATCAATCATTTTTGAAGTTTTATGCAGAAATGGGACAACCAGCGCCCTCCGTCGAGGTAAAAATCGAGGTAGGAGTGCCATTAGCGAGGGGTTTGGGAAGTTCTGCTACCGCCATTGTGGGGGGTTTATTAGGGGCAAATTACTTCAGCGCCCATCCCCTCACTTCTGAAGAATTAATGGAGTTAGCCATCGCCATAGAAGGGCATCCCGACAACGTTATCCCGGCTTTCTTGGGCAATTGCATCCTTTCGGTGCAGGGTAAACAAGGATGGCAATTTGTACCGATAACCTGTCACCCTGACATCAGTTTTGTGTTAGCTATTCCTGATTTTGAATTAGCCACGGAAAAGGCGCGCGCCGTTTTGCCTTCTTCCCTAACATATAGTCAGGCGGTTTATAATATCGCTCACATGGGTTTATTAATCAAAGCCTTAGAAACAGGTAACGAAACATGGTTACGGGAAGCATTAGGGGATGAAATTCATCAACCTTTTCGCCGTAGTCTCATTAAAGGTTATGACGACATAGAAAAAGCTGTATTGGCGGAGGGCGCTTATGGTATGGTAATTAGTGGAGCAGGACCAACTTTACTCACCCTCTGTCATCATTCCCTTACTTCTCAAGTGTCACAAGTCATCGAAGCAACTTGGACTCAATTGGGGGTAAAACCTCAAGTCAAACCCTTATCCATTGAGGTGGAGGGCGCTGTTATCCTTGATTAAATTGTGATAATTTCAAATTATATTCTCCCCTCTCCTATGGGAGCAGGGTGTTTTCAAAGTCAGGGTCAAAATTGATTTGTTTTTGACAAGAAGACAATATAAGGATGATCCCCCCCAACCCCCCTTAAAAAGGGGGGAGATTCAGGGAGACAGGAGGATTTTTTACTATTAATTGATTTATTAGTAGTTAAAAACCTCTGAATTTCAGATTATTGGCTAGTTTGAGAAACTAACATTTTTGAGAATGAAAACGCCCTGCTATGGGAGAGGGGTTAGGGCAAAGCATTTTGATACTTACGATGAAAATGCCCTCCTCAAACCACTTTTTCATCAAGTCATAATTGTGATGTATAATAATGAGATTGACTAAAAAACATTGACTAAACCATGCCTGATTTTTTACCCGTTGCCTACTTTGAAGGCAAATTTGTCCCTTTCAAAGATGCTAACATATCCATTGCTACCCATGCGTTACACTATGGTACAGGTGCATTTGGAGGATTGAGAGGAACAATTAACCCCGCCAACCCTCAAGAAGTGTTATTATTCCGTTTAGATCGTCACTGTGAAAGACTCAGCAACAGCGCTAAATATCTTCATTATGATTTAGGGGCGGATAAAATCGAGCAAGTTATTAAAGATTTTGTTAGTAAAAATGCGCCCTCCAAACCATTTTATATTCGCCCCTTTGTTTATACATCTGACTTAGGTATCGCCCCACGACTACACAATATTGAGAAAAACTTTTTTGTTTACGGGTTAGAAATGGGAGACTATCTCTCCCCTGATGGAATTAGTTGTCGCATTAGTTCATGGTATCGTCAAGAAGACCGTAGTTTACCTTTACGAGGCAAAATCAGTGGTGCTTATATTACATCTGCCTTAGCCAAAACTGAAGCAGTAGATGCTGGTTTCGATGAAGCAATTTTGATGAATTCTCAGGGGAAAGTCTGTGAAGCCACAGGGATGAATATTTTTATGGTAAGAAAAAATAAGTTAATTACCCCTAGTTTTGATCAAGATATTTTAGAAGGTATCACCAGAGATAGTATCATTACCATTGCCCAGAATTTAGGTATTGAAGTTGAGCAAAGAAATATTGATAAAACAGAATTATTCATTGCTGATGAAGTGTTTTTATGTGGCACAGCAGCCAAAGTAACTCCTGTTAAGCGAGTAGAAAATTATCATTTACCTGCGGAAAAACCCATCACTAATAAAATCAAGGAAACCCTTAGCGCCATTACAGAACATAGAGATTCTCAGTATCAAGATTGGGTTACGGTTATCAATGTTGGTAGTTAAATTTGAGTAGGGGTTGAACAATGTTCAACCCTTAGGTTGTAATTATATTGAGGATTAAGCCTCGTTTTTTCCAGTTTGGATGTATAAAATTAACAGGAAAACTGTAGGTACAAGTACAAATAAAAGGGTGGCTACAAACCCTAGATCATTAACTTCCATTTTTCTTATTTTTTATATAAAACTAACACCAACTACCATATCATAATTTTGTCTTTTTTAATCTTTGTAGATTTTGACTGGTTTCTCACTATGTCTTCGTTGTTTCCCCACCGTGTAATGAATCATATCAAGTTCGGATAAGTAGTTAAAAAAAGATTCTAGCTTCCCACTTTACCCACCGTGAAATGAATTACACGGCTAATAAGATTACGTTCAATAAATTGAACTAAGATTCTTTTTAGAATAATCAAAATTATTTATCGGGGTGGGGGTTGAACAATGTTCAACCCTTACGATTTTATGGGAAAATGTATAAAGGTGGGCGTAGCTGTTGTAAATTAGTAATAATTACCTACTTTACGATGATGTACCGCCGTTAAAGCATCAGGTTTAGACACTCGCCCAGTGGTAACTTTACTATAAACCACCCAATGATCTCCGCAGTCCATACGACTGATTACCTCACATTCAAGATAAGCTAAAGCATCCGCCAAAATGGGTGATTGATTTTCCGCAGTTTGGGTTTTTACTCCCTCAAAACGATCGGCACCAGGGGGGAAACGTTTGAGAAAATGCTTCATTAAGTTTTGATACTTGCCTTCTTCTAAAATATTTAGTACAAATTTATCTTCTACCTGCATTAAAGATTCAATAGCTCGATCTTTTGCCACTGCTACGGTAAAGCCAGGAGGATCAAAACTGGCTTGTGTTACCCAAGAGGCTAACATAGCGCCCTTCGTCTCACTTTTTTGCGCGGTAATGATGTATAAACCACCGCTTAAGCGCCCCATGGCTTTATCTAAGTCGGTATCAAGGGATTTTCGTTTGCTGATTTTGGCTTTTTTGGTGAGAATTTGTCCTAAATCCACCCCAGATTCTTCACAAATTTGATAATCGGCTTCGTGGGGAGTATCTTTAATGCGAATTGGCTCAAATCCTTGATTTAAACCGAGATCAAGGAGCTTTGAGGAGAGGGGGTCAATGGGCTCGTCATCACCGCCGTAAGACTCGTATAAGCCCACTACCTGCTTATTATTGACACAAGCTAAGATAGCGCCCATCTTGTTAGCGATAGCGTTTTGATCTGTTAAAGGAGGCATTCCGATGACAATTCCAGCGCCCTCCGCCACTACTTCGGGAATTTCGTTAATATCAATACCGTTGAGGTCGATCATTTCTACCGTTACGCCAGTTTTGGTAATACCTTTGGCAATAGCTTGGGAAAGTCGATCACTATAACCATAATCGGAAATATAGAACACAATTACTATTTTATCACCTTTACTTTGTTCACTACTCCAACGGTGATAACGGTCGAGCAATTCTTGAACATTATGTTTTAAAATAGGTCCATGACCATTGGCAACTAAATTAACTTCTCCTAAATCAGCCATGCGCTTCATTGCCGATAAAACCGATCTGGCATTAGGTCCCATCAAACATTCATAATAGAAACGGTAATCAGGGGAAATGGCTTTTAAATCCTCATCATACAAATCGGCACTACAGTAGTGTAAGCCGAAAGCATCGCAAGTAAATAGGGTATTTGTACCATGATCATAGCTGAAAATAGTATCGGGCCAATGAAGGTTGGGCGCGTTGATAAATTCAAAAATATGACCATTACCGATGTCTAATTGATCGCCATTTTTAACAATTTGTCGTTTAAAGTCTTGATGCACAAAGCCTTCTAAGAATTGGATGGCAACTTTGGAAGCTACTACGGTAATATCGGGCGCTATAGCTAGTAAATCTTTAACTAAGCCACTGTGATCTGGTTCGGTGTGAGATATGATTAAATAATCGATAGTTTGTGGATCGATAACTTTTTCTAATTCTGCAAAGTATAAGTCTTTAAATTTGGCGTGGGAGGTGTCCACAAGGGCGTTTTTTTCTCCTTTAATGACATAGGAGTTGTAAGTTGTGCCATTTTGTAAGCCAAATTCAATATCAAATCTATCTCTATCCCAGTCTAGGCTACGGATGACGGTGGTATCAGTAGCTATTTTTTGCACCTGAGTTGTCAAACGTTTTGCGGTTTTGATGGGAGTTGCAACCATTAAAATTTCCCCCTTAATAAATTTTTTGTATTATTTCTTTTTTATTATAAACCCTCTTTCTGTTTACTCTACGGTGGAGGGCGCTTTTTAAGTAAAAAGTAAAAAGAATTTGACACTAATTAGGGTTTGCTGAAGAAATCCGAAGTTTCGATTGATAAGGTTTACAGCAGTTTTTATTTCCTTAAACCACACTTTAAATTGTCACAAAGATTGCCTTTGCGTCTTCGCGCCTTTGCGAGGAACAAAAAACGTGGTTTATTCATTTCAAATATGCTGTAATATCAAGTTCTGACAATCTGTTATAAAAGATAATATCTTCGTAATTTACCCACCGTGTAATGAATTACACGGAACCAACAGCCCAATCGTTCAATAAATTGAACTAAGATATTGATATAAATGAACCATTTATGAAAAATAACTATTTGGCTTAACTCTTTAATTTATAAGCATTGAAACCTTTGCCCTTTGCCCTTTGCCCTTCAAATCAATTCCCCGACAAAAAAATTATTATTAGCTAATTCATTTTTGACTTTTTCATAATAGGCAGGTTGTACTACCAGCGCCCCTAACCGTTTTTGCAATACTCCTAGACGTAAAAGATTTTGTATTTTAGCTTCGATGTGACTTTCTGATTCTCCTAAACTGAGGGCAAGATGAGGGCGATTAATGCGCCCATGAATCAAGACGGCATGAAGAAGATAACGCTCGGTACTACTAAGGGGCGGTAACATGGGTAAACATGGTTTAACCTGTCGAAAATCTAAGTTTTCGATATTAAGATCATTAATATTTTCATTTTCGACGACTTCTTTTGCCAAGCGTAAACTTTGAAGCCATAAACTAACCGCAATACTACTTACTCCCTGAGATTCTATGGCAAGATCATGCCAGTAAGTTTTACGGCGCTCCTCCTCACTGACATTGGAGCTATCATCTTGAGAAAGGTTAAGATTTTTCCAAAACTGAGCTTCAATGGTGGTGGGCGCTAAATCTTCTAACCAGTGACCTAATTCTTCTCCCGTTAAACTAGGTAGGGGCAATCCTTCCCCAAAATAGGCTTTAATTTGACACACTAAGTCAAGAAAATTCCACGCCCAATGATTGCAACCCATTAGCCAAAAGCAGTGGGGATTATCCACTACTATGTTGCGCAAAATAATAATACTTTCCCAGCCACCGATAGCTCTCAAAAAACACTGATCTAAATTGGGTATTATTATTAAAGAAATACGTTGCTCTAAATCTTCTTGTTTTTCCTCCGATTCTTGTTGATTTTCAGGCTGTTTGATGGTTAAGTCTGCAGATATTTTGAATGCTTGTTTAATTTCTTTTTTGATGTTGGTAATGGGTGACGGGCGCTGGTGTAATGAGAAAGGGGTAATAATTTTTAACTTGAGGGGATTTTGCCATTCACTAATACTATCACTAATAATCTGAGCAATATTTTCTACTGGATTACCCAAAACCACCAAAGAATTAGACCCATCAAGATTATTTTGCCAATCCTCAATCCTCTGGGTAAGTTCGTCTCTAATACCTTTCTGATAACCTTGGGGAGATGATAAATTATCAATTTTTCGATTCAATTTATTAACCAGCGCCCGTGACACTTCTACAAAAGGGCTTTTTTCTTCATTATCACTATTGTTCTGATTTTGAGTCAACCAAGACTTAATAGTTTGTCTCAATCCACGAAAAGAAAAATTGCCCATGATTTTTTAGGAGGAGCTTTACTCTATTTGACAACCACTATGATAAAACGTTATTATAGTCAGTGACTCGGACTTATGCAATCGCAACGCTCAAACCTTGTCAGGACCGGAAGGTAGCAGCAATACGAGATGCTTTCGATGGGCGTAAGATTCGGGTCTTCTAATTTTTACCTTCCATCTCTACACAACATAGTTAAAAATTAGTAATTACGCTACAATTTCCTTAAAATAGTAACTCCTAGCCTGTTAATCTTAATCTGACTTTGAATAATTCATCCATGAAAGAATCAGAAACTAATCAACAACCATGGTGGAATCGTCCTTTATGGGGTGATAAAACTATGTTGGAGAAAATAGAAGAAGTAATTCACAAACCCCACGAACAGATTCCCCCTGAAGTGGTAGAACATCATGAGAGAGTTATGGGAGAATTAAGGATTCTAGCGCCCATCGCCAAAGCCTTAGATAATAGTCAATTTATTGAACCTGAGTTTGTTGGTTTTATCAAAATATCTCAGTTATTTGCGTTGGAAATGGGTGAGTATAAAGGATTGAGAAACTATGTGGCATTATTTTGGGTGGCTATTGAGGCGAAAAATGCTTTTTTAAAACTAGAACAAATTGAACTGTCTTACCGTAGCACAAAGCAACAGCAATTTTATGATTTTCTTCTCGAAGAATTAGAAAAGCACCCTTCTTCTGAGGATTTTATCACTGATCTGAAGAAAAAATTACATGAAATTGTCCCTGACATTAAAACCGAAGAGGGTATTATGGCTATTACTACTTATGGTACAACCCTAGAAAGTATAGCCCGTCAAGATGAATTAGGATTGAAGTTACTATATCTATTCAAAAAATACCGTGTGGAAGATTTATCTCTATTACGGGTAATGTCAGATATGGTAGCTTATTTGTTACGGAAAAATTTGCAGGATTTTAATGATGTTGTTACCCTTGTCAAGGCTAATCGTAATGGGTTTGAGCAGTTAGGCAAAATTATTGAGTTACCCATCACTCAAAGCACTGACGAAGATTACGCTAGGATGATACAATATATCGCTCTCAAACAAAAATATCAAGCCATTTATGTGCAGTTTCAACGGTTATTGGAAGTAATGATTCAATGGAATAGGTTTTATCAAATTATTAAGGAAATTCGTTCCCATTATCCCCCCTCTGAATTTGATCAGCCTCCAGAGTTTCAAAAACCCATACCCGGAGAGGAGTTTTATTTCCGTTATGAAAACTATTTGCCTAGATAATTCATTTCTAATAAATACTTATTTATTGTCTATTACCCCTATTTATGAATGTTTTTGTAAGATTTTTACCTGATGATATTGTCGTAGAAGCCCAATCTGGCGAACCTTTATTGGCTGTGGCGACGCGCGCTGGGGTGTTTATCCCCACGGGTTGCCTGATGGGTTCTTGTCATGCCTGTGAAGTAGAATTGGGTGATGGTAGCCTCATTTGTGCCTGTATTAGTGCTGTACCACCCATTGAAGATGAATTAATAGTAAATCTTTACTCTGATCCTGTATGGTAATTTTAGCTTTATAAAAATGCAGTTATAGTTATTTCAATTAAGATTGAAACAAGTTAAAAAATTTATAGGGTGATACACCGCCCACCATTGAATATCTGGTCTTGATTTAATTTGGGGAAATTGATGGGTTGAAAAATCATTACTGATTCATCTTGAGTATCAATTAACCATCCTAGCCCAGCGCCCTCCGAACCTACACCGTAACTCTGTTAAGGCTAAAGCTACTTTTTGTTTTCTAGTAACTTGGTTGATTGATTGTTTCAGCTTAATAAGTTTGAATTATACTATGTTGTCCTTGTGGCATTGGCTTTGTGATAATTTCATGGTTAAAATACTCTTGGGCTGGTTTCGTTTCCGGAAGAGCTAAAAAATCGTTTAAGGTTAATTTTCCTTCTGTATGAGTAATTGCAATCATATAATCTGACTATTATTTTACTTAATTTATGTTATTAAATAATGAGTTATTTTCTGTTTATCTAACATTGAAATATTAATAAAAGTAATTGAATTTCATAGCAGTCCTAAATCATTTTAAAAATATATAAATAAAGTGTGCTGAAAAAGTATTTTGGTGAGGGGAGGTGTCAGGTTTCGGGTGTCAGGTATCAGGTGAAATGCTTATAAATTAAAGAGTTAAGCTAAATATTTATGTTTCATAAATTGCTCATTTGTATCAATAATTTTTGATTTGGGTAGAGAAAAGAGGGCATTTTTTGGGAAAAAAGGCTATTTCTGGCACTTTTTTAAGATTTTATTATACTTAAAACCTTTGTTTTAAAAGGGTTTTGATTTATTCAGCAAAGCCTAAATATAGAAAAACTTTTCCAAATTTTTATATAAAAAAGTCTTAAGCTCCTTACATGTTATTTTCTTGTGAATCATTTAGGATTGTTATAGTAAATAGATTATCTGGTAAATTTTCACTATCTATTGTTATTTTTTCCTTAATTAATCCTCCTAAATTTGACCACTGATCCAAAATAAAATTAACAAAACTAACATTAACAGTATCAAATAATTCAATACCATCAATTAACATTAAATTCATGGCAATTTCTGAGAAAAATAAGCCCACTTCTTCTTGATCTATATTATCTACATTAACCAATAAAGTGCAGTTTTTTTCTCCAGCTAAATTAGTTAATACTTGACCAATTTCTTCCGCTAATTGTTCTTGATCTGCTGACCAATCAGGGAAAATTGCATAGTTATTTCCGGCACCATCAAGGGTGATTAAATCATCAATTTCTAATTCATTAATAATTGTTTGATTTTCATTTTTTAGGTTGACTTTTGCAGTAATTTGTGTTAGTAATTGTGACCATTGTTGTTGATTTAAGTTACTAATTAGGGCAAAATCTAAAGAGTTTTCTAAGTCTAATTCTTCCTCTAACATCAAATTCATAGCGATACCAGAAAGGATTAAATTTGCGTCTTCTTCGGTGATGCCTGTGGTGTCAATAATTAGGGTTATGATTCCGTCACCCTTTGCCCCTCTCCCACTGGGCGAGGGGAGAATTGCTAGTTTATGAATTAGGTTATATAATTCTTCGGTTAATTCTTCTTCGTCACTTTGCCAATGTGGGAAGATTAAATAATTAGTCTCTGTGAGTTTGATTTGTTCTTTTTCTGCTTCTAATAATTCATTTAAGCGAATTTTTAATTTTTCTGCTGGTTGAAAATTAGGTACTAAATAATCAAGATTATTTAATGCTTGTTGTAAAACCTGAATTTCGCCTAAATATTCAGCCATTTGCGCAATATACCAAGAAATACGCCAATGTTTACAACCTTTGTCAGAGGCTAACATTAATTGTCTCAGCGCCCCTCCCACATTACCTTGTTTTTCGAGAATTAACGCCGTCCAAAATCTTAAAAAACCATCGTTAGGAAAATAATTAAGATATTGAATTACTCCTCCTTCTCCACTACCTAAAAGAATGGAAGAATTAGCGATTTTATTATCAGTGTCAAATAATTCTTGATCATTTTTTGATGTTAAATTAGTGAGAAAATAAGGTGCGGTATCACCGATAGATTCAATAAAAGTTTTTGCACCTTTAAATTCGGGGGGAATATCCACCACATCTAACAAGGAAACTGGCTCATCTAATAAGTTACCATCCACAGGTATGCTCCAAGCGCGCGCCCTCTTCGGAGATGCCATCAGGCGATGATAAATGGGGTTTAATTGTCGGGCAGCATTTTCAGCGCCAAATATCTGACTGGCATATTCTTTGGCGTTTTTACCTAGTCTGATTCTTTCCTCTGGATTGTGGTACAAATATTCTAAGGCTTGGCTATATTCTAAGGGGCTATCTACCATTAAACCCGTGTAGTTATTGATGATTAATTTTTTTACGCCACCATGGGGGAATACTACAGGGGGAATACCAGCATACATCGCTTCTTGTAAGTTTAACTCGGCGGCGGCGTAGGTATCTTCACAGAGGGGATAACCATAAACGTCAAAATAGGCAATTTCTGAGGCAATATCTTCTACGAATCCCTGAAACTGGAATTTATCCTCTGCGTTTAATTCTCTGGCTTGATTTTTCAATAATTCAATATTGCCACCGCCACAAAGAATAAATTTCACATCTGGAATGTTGGCACGGGCGCTCATGGCGATATAATTAGGGTGCATCTTACTGAATGATAGTGATCCCATGTAACCAACATTAAAGCCTTGATGGGCTTTAGGTTGCACGTTTTCTACCCTTTCAAAATCAGTGGCATCATATACCATACCGACTTTTTTCTGTCTGATTTCTGGTTTTAAGGCTTTCACCACTGGCAATTCGTAGGAGTGGGGGTTACAAGGTATTGCAAAATCTGCATGATTAATTAAATCCCTTGTAATAATTTGCGGTGGGTGATCTCCAGCCACATGAAACCAAGTAATTATTCTAGCTGGAGGTAATTCTGATTGCATAAATGCAAACATTCTTGGATTATTCCAATATTGAATATGAACTATATCCGCTTGGGCGATTAATTCGTTTCTTTCCGTTTCATCTTGCCATGGTAAATACTCCATTCCGGCTTCCTCTGACAATTTTAAGGCATCGGGGAAGGGCGCTTTTAATGATATTACCTGATGATGAAATTGATTGTCTAAACGGGAAGAATACTTGGCAATGGCAATCATGGAGCGCGCTGCGCCACCTAAACAGTGATAATCGATGATATGTAAAATTTTAATCATAAAAGTTGAGAAATTATTTTTGATTTAAGCAATTTCTGAGTAAGTGTCTTGTTTTATCGTAAACGACTTAGTGTTAACAGGTAAATAAGATAAAACATCTAAATACCACCACCATTGTTGAGGATTAATTTGATTTTTTGGTCTGTACTTAGTTAAATCTATAAAACGAGACAACTCTTGATAAATTAAACTACTATTTTTCACTAAAATTTGATCTAATTCTGCTATCATTTTTTGTTCTTCATCTGTGAATGTCAAATTAGCTAGTTCATCTCTAATACTTAGTAAATCTAAATACTCCATCCCACTAACATCAAGAAACTCAAGACTTATTTTATATTGATTTAATACTTGATTCATTTAGATTAACTCCTTTAATTTGCCTATATAAACGAAGGGATTATTCTTGAGATATTTTTCAGGATTACTAGGTGGAAAAGCCGTTTCCATTATTCCACTAAGACTAAACATAACTATCCAAAATTTATAATCAATTTTATTAGTGACAGTTGGATAAAAACAATTATTATCTTGAAAGATATATATTTCAGATTCATCATCTAAAATGATTGTTTGAATGACCTTTTGGTAATCATCTAGTGATGAATTATTTGGTAAATGCCCTAGCTTAATTCTTTTAGCTAAATGGATTTCAGCCTTATTTATTGATTTCCATTTTACTTGACTTTGGATTAATTTAATGGCTTTAGTTAAGTTTTCAAAGTCATTATCTTCAAGATTATTCATAATTTAACTAAATTTTAAGATTTTCTTCCCTCCATAAATAATGATTCGCTTCAGCGCCCTCCACCATCAGATAATACATCTAAATAATAGTACACATTGACTTTTGCTTCGGATTATCTGATAGAAATGCCGTATTATTAATTACGTTTCTACTTTGAGTATGATAAATTATGTCTAAAAAAAGGTGTCAGGTATTAGGTGTCAGGTATTAGGTGAAATGCCAACCATAAATTTATAACAATTGCATTTTTAAAATACCGAAACTATTATCTCTCAAAGGTTTTATTCATCATTTATTATTAATTTGTCATAACTACTGTAGAAGAGCCATTTATATTTAATTAACTCAAATTTTTTCATAGTTTCAAGATCATAATATCTTTCTCCACAATTATCACAGACTAGGGCTGATACTTCTAAACTAACAGTATCCCCATCATTTTTAATAATTTCTGTGACTATTTTTTGACTTAATTTGCCTTCACAAAACAGGCATTTATCAATAGGAAGCATAAGATTGATTACCTCTTGTTAAAATTGTTAATATACATCCTAAAATCTGGATGATAAACTGTAATTAATATAGCAAAATCAATATTTTCATTAGAATTGTTGTGAAATAATGCCTTAAAATGGTCGAAAACCTTTTTATCTTGAAATGTGAGTGAAAGACCCCCGTTGAATTTCTCAACAAAAAAA
>JACYMF010000060.1 GCA_015272165.1 Cyanobacterium sp. T60_A2020_053 | reverse complement strand
TCCTTTATTGATTAACCAACCATCAAATGGTAAAGAAAATGAACCTTGTAAAGAGTTTACTCCAGCGTGTAATGCTTGAACATCATCAATTAAAACAACGTTTTCCGCTTCTTCTAAACTATATTCTTGAGTAGGATTTTCGCCCCTAAAAACATGATAAAAATTAGGGCTAATGGAGACTTTAGCACCGATACTGGCGTTACCAGTGGGTTTGGTGTTCATTCTTTGAGCAGTGACACTACTATGAAGGAAGTTAGTTAAAATGCCCTTTTCAATGAGAGGAAGATTTTGGGTGGGTGTGCCTTCTCCGTCGAAGGTTTCACCGCTAATATTAGCCGGGTGAAGGGCATTATCAGCGATGGAAATAAGAGGGGAAGCCAGAGGTTTTCCCAAAGATTCGGGGGTAGAAAGGCTTTGTTTGTCAAGAATGCTTTGGGCGTTATAGAGGTTACTGAAAGCACCAAGAAGGCTAAGGAAGGCTTCGGGTGAAAAAACCACTTGATATTGACCAGATTTGATGGGTTGATAGTCTAAATGGCTGACGGTTTTGGTGACGGTTTCGTTAAAACAGCCTTCGATGTCTAGTTTTTCGAGGCTAGGAGACATTTTATAAGCGCCCCCACTCCTAGGCTTTTTCCCTTCTACTTCGGTGGTGGTGTAAAGGTAGATGGAGGCGTAGGTGCGATGCTCTTCTCTCAGCGCCCCTCCACTGTTAAGATAAAATCGCTCGATGTCTTGCTCGGAAATGCCGTTATAAGGCACGGAGTTGATGGCTTCATGGGCATCTAGTAGATTTTTTTCTACTTCTAGTAATTTATCGATTAATTCGGCGGGGGGGTTGGGTTTACCTAATTCTACTGTGACTGGGGGGAGGGGCGCTTGGGCTTCGGTGCTAAAATCGGGTATATATTCGGTGACACCAAAGTAACTGGCTTCTTGAGCGGTTTTGAGGGCTAATTCTAAGCCTTTTTCGTCAATATCGGTGGTGGATGTTACTCCGATTTGATTTTTTTCATTCCATACTCTCACAATAACGCTGGATTTTTGGGCGGATTTAACTTGTTTTGGTTCGCCTTGAAATACTTGGACACTGGTTTGATCTATTATTGATCCATATATGTCATATTTTTTTATACCTAATTTTTCCGCTTGGTGTGAAGTGCGCTGGGCGATAGTTGCTACTTTCGACATAATTTTATGATTAATCTTTCTTAACTTCTATCCATTATAGGATTTTAGTGTCAGATTACAGGTATTATGAGTTAGTTTGTAAAATAGCCACTTATGAAAACTAACCACTTTTCAGCAACTCCTAATGATTTAAAACGACTATATCTTCGCTACTTCCCCACCGTGTAATGAATTACACGGAACCAACGGGATCACGTTCAATAAATTGAACTAAGATATTAATACTACCAATTTGTAAGTGATCGCGCAGCGGCAGCCTTCGGCTGATCAAACGGATTTGATATTACTCATTATCCATTGTCCATTTTTACTTAAATTTTTCCATAACGCCGTCTTTTTCAGATTCAGAAATTAACCAGTAACTGGTGCGATACTGGCGAGGGGCGCTGGGTTGTCCGGGTAGTATTTCTGTACTAATATTTTCTGACTTTAAACCTACCGCAAAAGAGACAAGAGAAAATAGTTCTTGTTTGGTCAAATTAGTATCAAGATTTTTCTCAACAATATGAAAGATTTGAGGGAACTTGAAAAGTATCATGGGTGACTGTAGCTTTTCTCCCATGGCTTTTAATAAAATTTGTTGTCGCTCAACTCTACCAATATCCCCGAAATTACTCTCACGATAACGGACGAATTGTTCTGCTTGATCCCCATTTAAAACTTGTTCACCTTTTTGTAAATCAATAAATAAACCCTGAGTTTGATCAGTGTATTTCATATTGATAGGCACATCAACCGTCACTCCTCCTAAAGCATCAACTAATTCCTGAAAAGCATCCGTAGTAATTCTCGCATATTTATCAACGGTAACACCATTCAAATTATCCCTTAACACCTGTTGGGTTAAATCAATGCCACCAGTAGCATTAGCACTATTCACCTTATTATGATTACCTTCAGGAAATCTCATGCGACTATCTCTAGGAATTGAGAGCATTTGCACTGTTTTACCATCGGGATTCAAACGAACTAAAAGGATTGTATCACTACGACTATTAAACCTTTCGGGTGAGTCACTAGGATAATTTCGGTTTAAATCAACGCCTAAAACTAAAATATTGAGTGGTTGCTTGAGGGAAGGGCGCCAGAGAGATTGTAGTCCCAATTCTTTCATACCGAGAATACGGCTGGTAACGTCTTCCAGATTAAACGGTAAAGGGGTTTTCAAGGCTACACTCATGCCTACTAATCCGGATACTGTCGCCGTAAATGTTAGTATTCCACTCCAAAATAAACCTTTTAGTAACGGTTTTTTTTTGCCCATAATCTCAGGAAATTTTCTTTAAGTCATAAACTTTAATCTTATAACAATTTGTCTTTTATGCTTTAGTTAGGGGTTGCTGAAAAAGTGCCATCGTGAGGTGAAGGGCAATAGGCAAAGAGCAAAGGTAATTTAAAGATAGTTAACATTGTTGGGTTACGCTTTGGCTAACCCAACCTACAAATTTATTAATTAGGATTTTTGCACGGTGAAACAGGCATCTTGCCCGTATTTCTGGAGAAGTCAATTAATTAACAGATTCAACGGGGGTGGGAGTATTAGAATTAGGGCGAGAAGCAAAAGATTGCCACATGGTTATACCTACTACTCCAGCAAGGATAATACCACCGATAATACCAAATATTTTACCTTTGTTAACGGGTTCTTTTTCTATATCTACCTCATCATCAGCGCCCTCCGTCTCATCATGGGCATAACGATTATACAAAAAATCAATGGCTTCATTGCGTAATTCATAATAACGAGGGTCTTCCGTCACTAAGTCTCGAATGCGAGGACGATCAAATGGCACTGCCATTATTTCCCCTACCTTAGCACTAGGTCCATTGGTCATCATTACGATACGATCAGCTAAAAATAACGCCTCATCAATATCATGGGTAATCATTAACACTGTTAAACCATAATCTGTCCAAATTTTTAATAATTCCTCTTGTAATTCTTCTTTGGTAATAGCATCCAGCGCCCCAAATGGTTCATCTAAAATCAAAACTTCTGGCTTAATGGCGAGGGCGCGCGCTATGGCTACCCTTTGTTTCATACCCCCCGATAGTTGCCCCGGTTTTTTGACTGCTGCCTCAGTTAAACCGACCATTTGTAGGTATTTATTAACAATTTCCTTTTTTTCTAAATTAGATTTATCAGGGTAAACCGTATTAACGGCTAAATAAACGTTTTCATAGGCACTTTTCCAAGGTAACAGACAATAATTTTGAAATACCATCATCCGATCTGGTCCCGGTTCGGTGATTGTTTGATCTTGGAGAGTAACACTGCCGGTGGTAGGACTATTAAAACCAGCTACCATATTTAAAAGTGTGGACTTACCACAGCCAGAGTGACCGATCACGCAGATAAACTCACCCTTTTTGACTTGAAGATTAACCCCATCAAGTACCACATATTCACCATCTTCGGTGGGGTAAACCTTAGAAACGTCACTGATATTTAAAAAAACTTGACTCTCTTTTGATAATGTTGTTTGAGAATTTGTCACGGTTTGCATTGTCCTTATATTCCTAATGTTGTGTGTCATCAAAATTGATTGCCCTCACCCCAACCCCTCTCCCACAGGAGAGGGGCTTTTTTAGCTGACAGGTTGATCCAAAAGCACTTCAGCCACACGAAAATCACGCTTAATAGAGAGTCTTTCCAAATAACCAAGAGGATCATCCGGATTAAATACCATCCCATCAAAAAGGCTAAAACTACTGCGATTAGGTGCAGAATCAGGCAAATCTAATTGACGCATGGCTTCTCCCAAAATATCCGGACGGCGCACTCTCTCCAATACTTCAATCCAATTACGAGGAAAAGAAATATAACCCCATCGTGCTAACTGAGTTAAAATCCATAGGGCTTCGGAGCGAGAAGGATAATTGGCTTGATCTACAAAAAATTGATTATAACGCAAGAGATTTTCAGGCTCATCCTCCAGATTACGGCGATAAGGTTCAGTAAAACCGGGTTTAAGATACTCTAAAGGTACGGCTAAATACTCAGGTTTGGCTAAAATCTCCAAAATTTCTGGACGATTACGGCGATCATCACAATATTCACAGGCTCGAATCAGGGCTTTAACTAAGGCAATATGAGTTAAGGGATATTTATTTGCCCATTCCTCTGTTACGCCCAACACTTTCTCTGGATGCCCTGCCCAGATGTCTAAATCCGTGGCAATTACATAACCGCAATCATCTAGCACGGAATGACTATTCCAAGGCTCTCCAACGCAATAACCGTCAATGTTACCAGCTTTGAGGTTAGATACCATTTGAGCCGGTGGAATGACGGAAAGAGCCACATCTTGATCTGGATCAATGCCCCCTGATGCTAACCAATATCTCAACATCAGGTTGTGCATGGAGGCAGGATGTACCATGCCGAAATTGTGTACAGCGTCTGGGGTGTTACTGATGACACCTTTTAAATCTGCGAGGGTTTTAACTCCCTGTTGGGCAAATTTTTTACTGAGGGTAATGGCATTACCGTTACGACTCAATACCATGGCTGTTACCATGGCTAAAGGTTCTTGATCATTGGCACCTAAAGTCATACTCAGGGGCATTCCTGCTAACATTCCCGCTCCGTCTAAGCGCCCTTCAGCGAATCCAGCACCAATAGATTTCCAACTTTTTTCTCGACTGAGGGTAACTTGACTTAATCCTTCTTCTGCAAAAAAACCTTTTTCTTGGGCAATGATGAGGGGCGCTGAATCAATTAAAGGAATAAAACCCAAATTGAGGTTAATTTTTTCTAAACCATTCCCAGCAACAGTGAGGGGTTGAACCACCATTTTAGTTTTGTTAGAGCGTTTTTGTTGGTTGAGGAAGTAAACCATTTCATTACGCAAGGCATAGTAACTGGGGTGATTCACCACTTCTAAACGATGGCGTGGACGGGGGATCGGTACCTCTAAAACCTGTCCAATATGCGCTTCTGGACCTGTGGTGAGCATTACCACCCGATCTGATAATAACAAGGCTTCATCCACATCATGGGTTACCATGATAGTGGTAACATGGTTCTGCTCGACAATTTCCATCAATCTTTCCTGTAGGTTTCCCCTCGTCAAGGCATCCAGCGCCCCAAATGGTTCATCTAACAACAGGACTTTCGGCTTAATGGCAAGGGCGCGCGCTATGGCTACCCTTTGTTTCATGCCCCCTGACAATTGCCCCGGTTTTTTATTGGATGCAGGGCGTAAACCTACCATGCTAATGGCTTGATTTACCACCGCTTTTTTTTCTTGGGGGGATAAATTTTTCATCACTTCATTAACTGCCAAGGCAATATTTTCTCTGACAGTTAACCAAGGCAATAAGGAATAATTTTGAAATACTACCATGCGATCGGGTCCCGGTCCTTCAATCTGGCGCCCTTCGAGAATCACTCCACCATTGCTAGGTAAATCTAATCCAGATACCATATTTAAAAGGGTTGACTTTCCACAGCCAGAATGTCCGATGAGGGAAATAAATTGACCCTTTTGAATTTTCAAATCAATATTTTTGAGGGCAATATATTTACCACCATCAGGAAGGGGAAAAATCTTATCTAACTGATCAATTTCTATAAATGCAGACATAGTTTAAATAATTAATAAAAAATCTGTAGGTTGGGTTGAGTAAGCAAAACCCAACAAATTAAACTGTAGGTTGGGTTGAGTGAGCAAAACCCAACCAATGAAAACTTGTCATTACTTATCTTCAGCAACCACTAAAGTAGCAATAAAACTAACCAAACGATCAAGAATTAGACCAATTACGCCCACATAAATAAGAGCAATAATAATTTCTGACATAAAACCACTGTTATAGGCATCCCAGATAAAGAAGCCAATACCGACACCACCAACTAACATTTCAGCTGCTACAATAGCCAACCAAGATAAACCAATACCGATTTTTAAACCAGTAAAAATATAAGGAAGGGTAGAAGGTATCAAAATGTTAAAGAAAAAAGTTGCTTTTGATAGGTGCAAAACTCTGGACACATTGCGGTAATCTTGGGGAATTTGTTGCACCCCTACCGTAGTATTAATAATAATAGGCCAAATTGCTGTAATAAAAATTACAAAGATGGCGCTAGGATCGGCTTGGCGCATGGCAGCCAAGGAAATAGGCAACCAAGCAAGAGGCGGAATAGTTCTTAAAACTTGAAAAATAGGATCAAGGGCAGAGAAGAATAATTTATTACTACCGATCAAAATCCCTAAAGCAATACCCACCACTGCAGAAAGAGAGAAACCAATGGCTACCCGACGCAAACTCGCAGAAATTTGCCAAAAGAATCCTTTATCAACTCCACCGTTATCAAAGAAAGGATCGATAATATAAGGGTCCCAAGTATCTTGAATTACCTCAATGGGGGTTGGTAATGCCATACTTTCGGGAGAAGCCAGAATTTGCCAAATGACTAACAAGATGAATAAAGCCACAATGGGGGCAATGATTTTTTGAGGGGATTTAAAGACATTCTTCAATATTGAGATAACGGGATTGTTTTTCTTACTTAAACCAGTTTGAGCCACCATAGTTTTTAATAAAATAATTAGTAGTTAACAATAAATTCAGTGGGGCGATGCACTGCCCACCATTGAAATTCTGCAAAAATCGGGCTAGAAGCCCGAAATATGATCCTTACCTAGATTTTTTTGAATTGGAGACTATCTAGGTAGGCTTGAGGATCTTCAGGATCGAAGGTGATACCATCAAAGAAAGTTTCTACTCCTCTCGATGTCTCCGTAGGAATCTGATCCGCAGATACGCCAATGGCTTCGGCAGCCTCGCGCCATAAATCTTCTCGGTTAACTTTGTCCACTAAGGCTTTGGTATCAGTATCGGCAGGAATATAACCCCAACGGATATTTTCAGTTAAAAACCATAAATCATGACTTTTGAAAGGATAGGAAGCGTTATCGCGCCAAAATTTCATGGCATACTCGAAGTTTTCTTCTACTCTACCTGTGCCAAAGTCAATATTACCTTTTGATCTTTCCACAATGTCTTCATAGGGTACTTTAAACCATTTATTTTGAGAAACAATTTGACACATTTCTTCGACATTTTCCGCTTGATCGCACCATTGTTGAGCTTCTAATACTGCCATTAATAATGCTCTGGCGGCTTTAGGGTTTTGATCTACCCAGTCTTGACGTAAAGCGAAGGCTTTTTCGGGGTGATTATTCCATAATTCTCCTGTCACCAAAGCGGAGTATCCTGCTTTTTGCCCTACTAATTGAGCATTCCAAGGCTCTCCCACGCAGAAGGTATCCATGGTATTGGTTTTCATGTTAGCCACCATTTGTGGAGGTGGCACGGGTACTACAGAGGCATCGCTATCAGGATTAATGCCATTAGCTGCTAACCAGTAACGCATCCAAACATCGTGAGTGCCACCGGGAAAAGTCATGGCGGCGGTAAAGTCTCTACCTTCTGCTTTAGCTTTGGCTACTGCTTCTTTTAGTTTATCGGGGGTATTTAAACCGACTTCGGGAAAGGCATTACTAACGGATATACCTTGACCGTTAGTGTTGAGACGAGCCAAGATATACATAGGAACTGGTTGATTAGTAGTTGTTCCTAAGGTCATTTGATAGGGCATGGGGGTGAGGATGTGGGCGCCGTCAATACCACCACCACCCGAACCTAATTCGATGTTATCTCTGGTGACGGGCCATGAGGCTTGTTTGAGGATTTCAACATTGGTCATGCCATATTTGGCGAAAATACCTTTTTCTAAGGCTACGATGAGAGGAGAGGCATCGGTAAGGGCAATAAATCCTAGTTTAGCTGAGGGGGTTTCGGGAGCATTTTCTCCCATGTCAACGGTTTCAACTTGCCCTGTGGTAGCCGGATCGGTGGTGGTTTCTTCTGGGGCGTTATCAGCACCGCAACCATAAAGAATAGCAGCGCCCACCGCCGTTATACCACTGGTAACGAGAAATTTTCTACGGGATAATTTGCTCATTTTTATTCGCTTTTGTTAAGAGATATAAATTTAATCATTGTTAAATTTATATTTTCTTTACATTTTTTTCTCGGTATCTATTGTTACCAGATATTACGATAAATGATTAGTTTGCTGATTATTTATGCAATAAGTACATATTAATAATTGGTAATTGGCAATGGACAATGGACAATGAAAAACTATTAATTATATCCCCATCTCCCCATCTCCCCATCTCCCCATCTCCCTTTCTCCCTTTCTCCCTTTCTCCCTTTCTCCTTGTCACCTATTCCTGAATATTTTGTACGGGGGTGGGCGCTGGTTGCAGATTAGGATCGGTAATTTCTTTGGGGTAGGGCATGAGGAAAAGGAGAAGGGCGCTGAGAGCAAACCCTGTTAAGCCAAAGGCGACGGGCGCTGATTGTTCTACTAAGGATACTTCCATTTGACGGTAACGCCGTGAAACGGGGTTTAATTTAGTGGTTATTTGCGGTAATGTCATTTGATCGGCACACAGTTGATCAATAGTTTCCAGTAAATCGAATAGTTGTATAGTGCTTAGTTCTAGTTTAATTTCTTTTTCTGTGTGGTCTTTTTTTTCTTGCCATACTAAAAGGTGACGATTTTTTTCAGGTAATTTTTGCAAAAAGATATAGTCACTTTCTCCCTCTAATTCTTCTGGATGTGTCAATCCGCTTAAACATTGTTGCCCATAGGCACTTACGGCTTTAACTAAGTTATTAACAAAACTAACCCCCCCTGATAGGGTATGTGGTTGATTCATGATTTGACACTGTGCTACTGTTAATACCGACATAACGGGAGTGCTTTGACTTGAGGAGTTTTCATCGCTAAACCCTTGCAAGGATAGGACACAGTTGGGGGAGTTGTACAGGCGCTGGATGGGAATACTCATAAATCTTTGTAAGGTTGAATCGGTAAACTTAGATACCAACTATAGCAATACTAAATCAGTTGTAGCAATTAAGTTATCTGAAAAGCCAAGAGGCAACAGGCAAAAGGGATGGTATCTTGGATGTTTTTTCATAATAATTAATTTTTCACCAATGATTTATAACTGCCGTAGTTTACAATATTTTGATACGGCTCTAAATATTTTTGTCAAACTTCACTTGCTCATAAATATCAACAATATTTAACGATAAATTTAAAGATGATAATAACAAAATATCTTCTAGCTGATCGTATTCTCTTAGTAACCAATATCCTTGCTCATTTTTACTGAAGTGTTCAATTTTATAACTATATTGATCAATTAAAATATATTCTTGTAATTTATTAATACTACGATAATAAGTAAATTTCGTCCCACGGTCATAGTCTTGAGTTGACTGAGATAACACTTCGATAATTAGCAGGGGATTAGTAATAGTGGTGTTACCTTGATGATAAATAGGTTCACCTCCAATAACCATGACATCAGGATAAGTATATTGATTATGCTGGGGTATCCACAAGCGCACGTCACCGATGAGGACTCGGTATTTTTGCCCTTTCAACGCTATTTTAAATAGTGTACATAAATTGGTAACTATTTCATTATGATTTATTGTACCTCCAGCCATGGGGATAATTTCTCCATTTCTATATTCGTGTTTATACTGAGCTTGATTTTCTAAAGCTAAATATTCTGATGGAGTATATATTTTTTCCTCGGTAATAAGAGTATCTTTTTCTTTAATAATGGTGGCAGTCATCAATTATTCTTCCCATTTATTGCCGACTTATATTTGCTCATTGTAACAAGAATATTTACTGACTTTGATTGTTAGCAATTACATCTTGATATAGTTCTAAATATTTTTGAGCTTGAATTTTGAGGGTGAACTTTTCTAAGACAGTTTGACGGGCGCTTTGCGATAGTTGATTCCAGCGCCCTTCATCCTCTAATACCCAAGTAATGCCGTGAGCAAGATCATTGACATCAAAAGGTTTTGCCAAATAACCACTATGATGATGGGTAATTAGATCAGGCATACCACCAATATTAAAAGCTACACAGGGTGTGCCACAAGCCAAAGATTCCATCACCGTATTAGGTAAATTATCTTCGGTGGAGGGCGCTATGAATAAATCTACTGCAGAATAAGCTAAAGCAAGAGAAATATCGTCATTCAAACGCCCTAAATAATTTGTCTTTAATCCACACACATCAGCATTTTGAGAAGGGCGTGAAGCACCAAAAATGACTAATTCTAAATTATCATTATCCTTGAGGATTTCGAGGGAGGGCGCTAGAAACTGAAACCCTTTACGGCCATCGCTAGTGGCACTCATTGCTCCAAACAAAATTAATTTTTTATCTTGAGGTAAATTTAAAATATTTCTGGCAAATTTTTTATCGAGAGGCTTATAAATATTCGTATCAATACCATTATGAATAATCTCAATTCTTCGGTCTCGAAACAGGGAACTTTTTAAACAACAATCCTTTAACCAATGACTCAAAGCAACCACTGTAAAATCAACATTTTGCCACTGCTGAGACTTCCTAAGCCAAATTTGACGAGACAAATCATTTTCCTTCTGGCTTCCTAACTGTGGACAAATACCACAAGAATCAAGATAAGATAAACAATCTCCAGCGTAATGACATCCCCCAGTAAAAGCCCACATATCATGGAGACTCCACAGGAGGGGCGCTTTAATCTGCTTGAGACTACTAATAGGAATAAAACCCATATTAATCCAATGTATATTCACCACATCTGGACTAAGATCATTAATAACTCTAGCGATAGAATTAGGAAACCATTGCACACTAAAAGGAGTTTTTTGACGATTAGGATAAAAATTTTTGGGCAAATTATCCATAGTCGGTCTAATTTTAGTAACTAATTTCCTCCATTTATCTTGGGGAGAATCAGCCGTCACCACAGAGTGATTATCACCCACACGATTTTGAACTAACATCATAGAATCGATGCCATCAGTGAGACTTAACCCTTGATGTAAGCGATAGGCGGCGCGCGCCGCCCCCCCCGATATATCATTGGTGTTAACTAATAAAGATTTCATCATCCCTTAAATTGTTGTTGCCATTGCTCGATATTATGCCAAGGTAGTTTAACTTCTGTGACATACTCAGAATCTATCCAAGATTTAATTCCATCCCAATCATCCCTAGAAATAACAGGTAAGTTTGTATCTTTAGAAATTTCCAGCGCCCGATTATCCACAGCCAAAATTAAACTTCTTTTTTTATTTTGTAAAGCTCTAATTCCAGCGTGTAATCTTGTCCCAATATAGTCTAAATTAACATCTGCTAAAACCCGATCTAAAGCCTGTAAACTAGGTTCAACATAGATAACCTTTTCACAATTAAAACCCTTCATATAATCATAGTCGTTAGGTTGCTGTATCCAATAATAAATTTTGTCGTATCTTTCACTAAGAATATCAACCACTTGACGGTCTAAACTTTCATCTTGTTTATACTGAGTAAAAGTTAATAATACTGAATCTGAGCGGTGTCGTGTAATTTGTTGACAATGCGCTTCTGTCAACTTCCACATCGTTGGGCAACCCGTATTGATCACATTATTAAAACCAATAGCATTAAGTTGTTTTTTGGTATATTCATCACGCACAGAATGGGCATATTGATGATTAAGTACCGAATGATATAAATATTTGGTATAAGCATTAGGCAATCCCTGATACTGCCACCAACCAACTCCCATCAAAATAATATCATTTAAGAAAAAAGAATCATATAAACCAATTTTCCATTGATTATAAGAATTCATGTTGGCAGAAAGAAGATTTGTGCCACCGACAATGGCATAATCACTTTCTCTTAAATAGTAATAAGAAGTTCTAGAAATTACATCATGGGTAGGTATATTAACAAAAAAATCTCCAGAAAAAATCTGTTTTAGATAACCATATACTGCGTCCATAATAATCTGATCACCCAGATTAGAACTACTTACTGCCGTGTCTAATACAACAAGTTTTTTCATTTTTAAACAACTTAAAACTATTAATAAACTTTTATAAATCTCGATAATAACAATAGCTTAAAAAACTAATTTTTTAAGTGATTTTAAATATAACATATTCTGGTGAAATCGAAAGGGAATAAAAAATGCTTTAGTCAACATCTTAAATTGATTTCTCATTTCGGGGAAAATTAAACAACTCAAATGTGAATGAATACCATAAGAAATAACGGTGGCAATAGCTGCGCCTAAACCACCATAAAGAGGGATCAAGAAATAATTAATCACAATATTAGAAACAGCCCCTAGAAAAGAAGATTTAAAAGTAATAGAAGTAAGATTTTCTGTTAACAACCATTTACCTCTCGCTACCATCAAAAAGACAAAAGGACATGCCCAAATATGTAACATTAAAATGGGAATTGCTGATTTAAAATCGGCACCTAAAAGTTGCTCAATTAAAGTAGAAGCAATCAAAGTAATGAAAACAATAATTATCCATGCTAACCACGACATTAAATCATACAATTTTTGTAATCTTTGATAATATTCTTCCTCACTGTTCATTCTACTGCGTACAATACTGGGAAAAACTGACGTACAAACAAAACCGGGTAAAAAATACCACACTTCTGAAAAACGAATCGCCGCCGCATAATTGCCCACTTCTGCATCATTCGTTAAGCGCCCTAACATGATCAAATCAATCTTCATGTAGATCATAATTGCCATGGCAGAAAGAACTAATGGAAAAGAATCCTTTAAAATCGTTTTGGCTTTTGCTAGATTAACTCGCCATTGTTGAGTGGATTGTTGATACCGATGATAATAATAAAACATTATCAAACCAGTTAAAACAGACTCTACAACATATAGCCAAGCGAAAAAACTAATCGATAATTGCCGTGCCACAAATAAAACTTTTAAAACTGAAGATAGAAATAATACAAAAGTTCTAGTGAGTACCATGGGACGGGCTAAAACCTGAGAGTCAAACCAGAATTTAATAACTTCAAAGTTATTAGCAAAAATAGTTAGGGAAAGAATAACAATTAGATGATGAGTTTCGATACTATTCTGATGTATCAAAGAAGATAAAGTAATGGTTAAAATAATTGCCAAAATAGAAGAAGTGAATCTTAAAAAAAATGCAGTTCCTAAAATCTCCGTAGTTGAATCTACATCTCTGACAATATTTCTGACGACAATATTATCTAATCCCAATCTTGCCAAGGAGGCAAATAAAGTAACAAAACCAAGTGCATAACTAATTTTTCCTAACAAGTCTGGTCCTAAATATCTGATTACAATGATATTAATGGATAAACTAACTAAAAGACTAAGAAATCTTTCTGATAGTAGCCAACTAACGTTGCCGATAATTTTCTGTAATCCTGGACTGATTTTATTAATTAGTTTTTGCAAAACTTTCTAAGTTTTTATTCAAGAAAAATTATTTTAGTCATTATATAGCAATCAGGAATCATTTGAGAGAACATAATATGATATGCCCTCTCCCCCAACCCCTCTCCCAGAGGGCGAGGGGAGAATTATTTTCTATTAAATTCTCACAAGTCAGAACGGATTGCTATATATGCTTTTGACTCTGAATAAATGCTTGACACTCCCACCGTTAACCTTACAAGACTTATTAAGGTCATATTTATAAACCTTTTCACCATCCATCAACAAACGCAGGGCTTTATTTCTGATGAATTGAGCCGTACGAATAGCATTATCAATGGCTTGATATTGGTATTGTTTGCCTTTTAGCTTGTATTCCAGTACAGTCATTTGCTCAAGAATGTTGTTACGCTCTAATATTAGTACAAGAAATTATATGGTGTCAAGTCAATCAATGTATTCGATATTTTTATAGTAAGTGAGTACAAGAGCCCTCCACCATCTCCACAAAATTTTTTAACACCATCAAACCAGCATCGGCAGACTTTTCAGGGTGAAACTGTACCGCCATGACATTATCACGAATAACAGCGCCCGTCACCCTTTGACTACCGTGGGTAACTTCCCCAGCAATAATGGCTTTATCAAGAGGGTCAACATAAAATGAGTGAACGAAATAAAAATATGGTTCAGGGGGTAAATTAGCCCACAGAGGATGGTTAGCTTGAACTTTTGTCATGGTATTCCAACCCATGTGAGGAATCGTTAAATTAGGTTCAGACTGAAACGAGCGCACTTCCCCTTTGAAAATGCCCAAACCTTCTTCCTTTCCTTCCCCAGACTTCTCAAACAAAATTTGCAATCCTAAACAAATACCAAGAAAAGGCATACCCTGAGCAATAGCATCCTTAATGGGTTGAATTAAATTGCGAGACCTTAAATGCTGTATGGCAGGATCAAATGAACCAACACCGGGTAAAACAATGCCTTGAGCATCAAGAATAACCGGCGCAGAGTCAGTAACAATGGGAGTAGCGCCCACCTTTTCCAAACCCTTACACGCCGAGTGTAAATTACCCATATCATAATCAATTACAGCAATTTTGGTCATTAATTTTTCCTTAAATATATATAGCAAAGGGGAGAAAAAATTTAGAATTTAGAATTTAGAATTTAGAATTTAGAAAATAATTACTTCTACATTTTACATTCCTTCAATTGTCAATTATCCATTGTTAATTGTCCATTACAACTTTATTTTTTAAACTTCATTTGCCCCCATTCAAGTTGTTGTTGCAAGGCTTGAACATCACCTCTAGCTGCAGCGCCCTTCACCTCTCGCAAATAATGGGCATTGGCAATGGCTTCCTCTTTACTGCGGGAAGACGTGGCAAAACACTTTTCTAGCGCCTGATAAATGCCAACCCGACGAGTTTTTGTAAAAAATTGACGCTCCGTATCCAATAAACGAGCCATTAACTCCAAGTGCATAGCATCACCATCGCATAATTCCTCAAGGGTGCGCCATTCTTCTGTGCCAAGGAGACGATGTTGCCCTTCATTATCAGGATCATGAAATTCTAATCCTGTTATGTCATGATAAATAGTGGGTAAAGTGTCCTCAAATTCATGTTTTTCCTCTAACCAAATTCGTCTAATTTCCGTTAATTCAGCCTGAGAAATCAAAGGATAATCCTTAAATTGAGGTGGTGCATTTTCCTGTAAACTTTTTTGGGCTAAAAGTACCTTTTTCAACCAATATTCTCGCCATTCCTTCAAATATGGACCAGGGATATTATGGATTGTAGTATTACCATCCACATTGCGTTCATATAATTCCACTTTGCCATAAATACGGCGAAAATCCCTCTTATCATGGTCATTATCCACATCTAACTCATCGCGCAAATCGAGCAAAGGTTGCAACCATTCCTTTTCCTCATCATTGTGAATCATTGCCTCCATAGACTTATCCTTATTAACAAGGGTACACACCCAACAACCAAAACGAGAATCACCACAGCTAGGGGTGTTAGTATCAACCACCAAAGGACATTCGTTATCTGCCGTAGCGCCCCTATACATGGCAAAAAGATCGTTATTATCCACTCCCCAAGGGTTTTGCCACTGCATCAAATATAACCACACTTCATCGGTGCGCCAATCTTCAATGGGAGTGTAAACATAAGAATTGGGCATTCGAGAATTATAGTTCAAACGTTCTCTAATTCTGTCTTTTTCTTCTCGGCGCTTCATGTTACGGGCGCGATTGGTGCTTTCAGCTTTACGAGTGCCTAGCACAAGGATAGTTTCCCCGTGAAGGCGCACAGTTTCCCTGATAAACTGCTCTGCTGGTTGAATTTTCATTCTTTCTGTACACCATCGGAAATTGCGCCGAGGTGCGGGATAGCCTTTGCCGATCAAACATACCCAAAAAGTATTTTTAACCACTGGTTGAGTGAGGTGGGCGGTAATGGGCATATTTTGGCGGAGGGCGCTGTCATTAATTTTTTCGATAGATTGGCTCACCCAATAAGCGACGATGGGATTTTCCACTAAGGTATCATTGGTAATGACATAAATTTTTTTGTGGCGTTTTGCTTCTGGTAGTTGGGCAATGGCATTCCAAATCAACTGCAAAATACAAGTGCTATCTTTGCCTCCACTATAGCCAATAATCCAAGGAGTTTCATCATGGCAGTATAACTCTTGAATTTCTGCGGTTAACAGTTGCAAATCTTTGATTAATTCTTCCACACTACGGGGAGGGAAAAGTGGTAGCTGTTGATTATTCATAAGACTCCAAAAATAGAATTAAAAACCCTGACAAGACCTCAGTTCGATGCAAGAATGTCTGATAAGGCTAGGTTACAGGTTGCAGGTTTCAGGTTTCAGGTGTAATTTTCAAACGATGATATAATTCGAGCAAAAAAATTGAACCGAAAAAATTAATTAATATCAAGTTCGGACAATCTGTTACAAATAGGTTATATCTTCCTAATTTACCCACCGTGTAATGAATTACACGGCTAACAGTATCACGTTCAATAAA
The DNA here is from genome assembly GCA_015272165.1 of Cyanobacterium sp. T60_A2020_053. Taxonomy (NCBI): domain Bacteria; kingdom Bacillati; phylum Cyanobacteriota; class Cyanophyceae; order Chroococcales; family Geminocystaceae; genus Cyanobacterium; species Cyanobacterium sp. T60_A2020_053. The sequence goes on along the minus strand of JACYMF010000060.1, from coordinate 3,559 downwards.
TTGAACTAAGATTATTTTAATTGATTGATAAGTGAGCAAACGAACTTGATATAAGATATATTTTTTGTCAATTCTTTCACCTAATACCTAACACCTGATACCTGACACCTTTATTTCACCTAACACCTAACACCTGACACCTTTCCAGCGCCCTCCTCCCCTCAACAAATTAGTCGGGAAAATCAGTAACAGCGCCCTTGCTACTAGATGAAACTAACTTAGCATATTTACCCAAAACCCCACGGGGATAAAGGGGTGAAGGGCGCTGCCAATGCTTACGGCGCCCCTCTAACTCCTCAGCAGAAACATTGATTTGTAAGAGTTTTTGGGTAGCATCAATGGTAATACTATCCCCTTCCTGTACTAAAGCGATATTACCACCTACGGCAGCTTCGGGCGCAACGTGACCCACCACTAAACCGTAAGTGCCACCAGAAAAGCGCCCGTCAGTGATTAAACCAACTTTATCGCCCAATCCAGCGCCAATGATAGCGGAGGTGGGCGCTAACATTTCACGCATACCCGGACCACCCACAGGACCTTCATAGCGCACGATCACCACATCACCAGGGACAATTTTGCCTTTTAAAATGGCATCCAAACATTCTTCCTCAGACTCGAAGACGCGCGCTGGACCAGTAATAACGGGATTTTTCACTCCACTAATTTTCGCCACCGCACCTTCAGAAGCCAAATTACCTTTAAGGATAGCCAAATGACCTTCCTTGTAAAGAGGATTACCCCATTGACGAATTACATCTTGACTTTCTGGAGGATTATCAGGAATATCCGCCAAAACTTCAGCCAAAGTTTGCCCCGATATAGTTAAAGCATCCCCGTGCAATAAACCATTAACCAATAATATTTTCATCACTTGAGGAATACCACCAGCATTATGTAAATCCACCGTCACATAACGACCAGAAGGCTTTAAATCACAAATTACGGGAACTTTGTGACGAATTTCCTCAAAATTATCAAGAGTTAAATCAACCCCGATAGTATTAGCAATGGCTAACAAATGTAAGACAGAATTAGTCGAACCGCCCACCGCCATAATTACAGCGATAGCATTTTCAAAAGCCTTACGAGTTAATAAATGAGAAGGCAAAATTTGATTACGAATAGCATCCACCAGCGCCCGGGCCGAAGCCTTGGTACTTTCCACCTTTTCCCCATCCTCCGCCGCCATAGTCGAAGAATAAGGCAAACTCATGCCCATAGCCTCAAAAGCGGAAGACATGGTATTAGCAGTAAACATCCCACCACAAGAACCAGCGCCCGGACAAGCATTTTTTTCGATAGCAGTTAATTCCGCTTCATCAATTTTTCCAGCGCTATACTTTCCTACCGCCTCAAAAGCGCTAACCACCGTTAAATCTTCACCATTATGATGACCCGGTTTAATTGTGCCACCATAAACAAAAATAGCAGGGATATTGAGCCGTGCCATAGCAATCATAGCGCCCGGCATATTTTTATCACAACCACCGATGGCGATCACCCCATCCATACTTTGCCCACTACATACCGTTTCGATGGAGTCAGCAATTACATCTCGGGAAACCAAGGAGTATTTCATGCCCTCAGTACCCATAGAAATACCATCACTAATGGTAATAGTACCAAACATTTGAGGCATTGCCCCAGCTTCAGCCAGACTAGCTTCAGCACTTTTTGCAAGGTCATTTAAACCCATATTACAAGGGGTAATGGTGCTGTAACCATTAGCAATCCCCACAATAGGCTTAATAAAATCATTATCACCAAAACCCACGGCTCTCAACATGGCACGATTAGGGCTTCTTTGCACTCCCTGAGTAATGGCTTGGCTTTTGCGATTCTCTGTCATTGATTCATTCAAATGTGTTTTTCTTATATTTTCTCATATTCTTACCTGAGTTACACAGAAAAAACTTACAATCAAACTTTGCGACTTTGCGAGAGACTTCATCAATGTGGTGGGGAATACCTATCAATATCAGTTACAATTCAGTTAATCTAAGATAAAGCAACGTCAAAGACATAAAATATAATTTAATTATATCAACGTAAATATGCGGTTAATTATTGAAATTGAGAATGAAATGGATTTACTAAAAATTCAATCTTTAATAGGTGGTAAAACTGATACTTTTTTAGCAAAAGTTAATGAGAAAAAACGCACGAGGAAAGATTTTGCTAAATGGTGTAGAGAAAATAGTACCACCATTAGTAGTCTTTCTTCGAGAGAGGAAAGAAATGAAAGATAAATATTTCTTTGATACTAATATTTTTATCTATGCTGTTTTAGAACCTTGTAATGAGAAAGATATTTATAAAAAAGAAACCGCTTTATCTTGGATTGAAAATGAAGAAATAGAGGTTATTATCTCTAGTCAAGTTCTCAATGAAGTGTCCAATATTCTCTTACAGCGCATTTCAAATGAATAAACCACGTTTTTTGTTTCTCGCAGAGGCGCAAAGACGCAAAGATAATATTTGTAATAATCCAAAGTGTGGTTTAAGGAAATGAAAACTGCTGTTAAAAAAAGCAAATTTACACAAGTGCAAGTTATTGAAACTGTGAGGTGGATGATTAATAGCTTAAATGTTATTCCTCTAACTCCAGAGATAAGCCTAACTGCCTTAGATTTACATTATCGTTATCAGTTTTCCTTTTATGACTCTTTAATTATCAGTGTGGCTATTTCGTCAGAATGTGAATATTTGCTTACCGAAGATTTACAAGAAGGGCAAATCATTACTTATCGATCTCATTTAGTCAAAGTTATTAATCCCTTTCAGTAGAAGTTTAACATTATTGTAGGTTGGGGAGCAGGGTGTTTTCAAAGTCGGCATCAAAATGGATTTGTTTAGCAGGGGAAGCAGAGGAAGCAAGGGAGATTTTTTACTATTAATTGATTCATTAGTAGTTAAAAACTTCTGAATTTGAGACTATTAGCTAATTTTAGAAACTGAGATTTTTGAGAATGAAAACGCCCTGGTTGGGGAGAGCAAAAGCATCACCCAACCATAACTTGATTTTACTTATTGACGAGGTTTAGCTTTATTAACCTTCATTTGTCGTCCCATCCACTGGGCGCCATCTAAGGTTTCAATGGCTTTTTCTTCTTCGGTATCGTTAGACATTTCTACAAAACCAAAACCACGCATTCTGTTGGTTTCACGGTCAGTTGGTAAATGTACACGCTTTACCTCACCATAATCAGAGAAAACATTTTTTAAGTCTTCTTCTGTAACATCATAGGATAAATTGCCAACATATATGGACATAGACTTACTCCAAAATCTTAATTTACACTGGGGTAACTGAGACGACGGACATGAATATTTCCATATGGCTGAAGGCGTAACCTTACTAAACTGGAATCAAACACTGTTACCGAAACGAACCTCAATTGAACACTAAATTTAATTTATCATATTGTTACCATTCCCAAGCAAGTCTGTCGGAAAATTCCATCAAAAGGGTTAATGAATTATTAATTATAATCCTCCCTTTCTCCCTTTCTCCCTTTCTCCCTTTCTCCCTTTCTCCCTTTCTCCCTTTCTCCCT
>JACYMF010000059.1 GCA_015272165.1 Cyanobacterium sp. T60_A2020_053 | reverse complement strand
AAGTTTTGTCGGATACGACCTTCACTATCTCTTTTGATGGTGATGCTATTGTGGCACAGGACGGGGATATACCGTATTGTGCCGCATAAATGTATCAGGGAAGTGCTATTAGATAATAATAATAATGAAGTATTCTGAAAAAAATGGCTAAGTCAATCAAAAAGCTACGGGATGATTTAACGATTTTAGAAACAGAAACTCGTCTTCTTGCTACTGAGTTATATGAGCTTTCCCATGTTTATTTACAGCGTTTGCATAATGTAGTTAGTAAACAATTAGTTTTTGTTTGTTATCAGATTTGTACTCACAAATATCCTGAGCAGTTTTTAGTTTTAACTTACGGTGAAAAGGTTGATTTACAAGAGAAAATTAAGGCGAAGGGCGCTGTTTTTTTATCTCATTTAACTAATACTTTAGAAGAAATGGATAAGTTAGAGTGTGCTTTATTTCCCGATTTTCCTCATAGTTTAACGGGATTACCAGCGCCCTCCACCCCATCAGAAGATGCTAATTTACAGCTAATTGAAAAAGAAGAATTATCTAATATTAATCCAGGAGATATAATAAATTTCTTTGCTGAAATTGAATATTCTGTGGGGGAAACATTAAAAGAAATTTCTATTTCTACTAATAACTTTTTGCGAGAATATAAGATTTTACCAGCTCAAATTCCTAGTAAAATTCTGGCAATGGCTTTAGAAAATAGTGAGGCTGCGGTGGGGGGCTCTGATGGTGATAATTTAATTAATTTAATTGTCGAAAAAGAACATTTAGGCAGTGATGAAACGAAAGATATTACCCCTATTGTGGCTGTGTGTTTGCGCCTAAGTGAAATCGAATTTAATGATCCTGAATTAAGAACCCAGCGCCCTTCCCTGTTAGCTATCATGGATAAACTGATAACTATTGAAAAGAAATATAGCCGTCTTGATAGACAGCATAAAATTGCCCTTGCCGAATCTCAATGGCGTAGTTGCTGGAATGAAGAATAAGAAACTACTTTTAAACACCAAGTTATTATCAATGAAAGATAATTGAGTGATGATTTAACGAATAATATGGGCGATACTGGATTTGAACCAGTGACGTCCTGCTTGTAAGGCAGGCGCTCTACCACTGAGCTAATCGCCCTTGCTGACCTCTATAATTATAACGATTGTTTTCAAAAAATGCAAGATGCCTTCAGGAAAAAATCATGATCAAATTACTTGGCTTTGTTTACCGGGTATTTTTGTCTCTACAGTAATCATTAGCCGAGATTTATTAACGGGTTTTCTGGTAAGTTCAGGGTTTTTGTTTAGTGGCTTGATGTTTGGACCTGATTTAGATATTTATTCCGTGCAATTTAAGCGCTGGGGATGGTGCAAATTTATTTGGTTGCCCTATCAAAAGATATTACGTCATCGTTCTTTTTTTTCCCATGGTGTCATTATTGGCACATTAATCCGAGTTTTATATTTGTCTTTCATCATTGGGATAATCAGTTTATTGATTATTGGTGCAACGGCTGTCTTATTTCCGTGGCGCTGGGCAGATTTTATCGCCAGTTTATCTTTAAAGTATTATGTCCGTGAATTGATCGCTTTAGGTGTGGGCTTAGAGTTGGGGGCGCTGAGTCATTACAGTGCTGATTTTATTGGCTCATGGTATAAAAAAAGACAAAAAAAGCGCCCTTCACCGCAACCAAAAAAAGTAGTCAGGAGTAAAGGGCAAAGGAGAAAAGGGGCAAAGTTAAAAGGGCAAAGGGCAAAGGGCAAAGGAAATTCATAATTAATAATTAATTATCTCCCTGTTTCCTCTGCTTCCCCTTCTCCTCTGCTTCCCTTTCCCTTCACAATTGCAGTTTTTCGCCTAATTAAGCGACAGAAGCTAAAACATCGGCGAGAGGTTGCCAACGAAAATAGCGCTCTCCACCCAACTCTAAAACAATTTTGATGCGAGGCTCAATTTTAGGTAAATTCAACAAATACTCTTTTTCCTGATTAGATAGAACAAATCCTTCAATAATCCATAAAACTAATCCTTTAGACTTGGGAGGGAGATTTTCTATCTGACTTAAAGCAATGGGCGGTACAAAATAAATAGGACCTACAGAGCCTTCTTGAGCAATATTTTTCTTGCCGAGGTGCGCTGGGCGTACGCCATGAAAACCCATTAAATAGGCGCTTAAATCTCCCAAACCCCGTGCAGAAATACTGAGGCTATGATAACCATTAGCCCGTAAACGTCTTTGATAGCGCCCTTCAAACCCACCTTCTAAGGGTGCATATACCGCCACAGCGCCTGATTTTTCCAAACTTTTTATAAAAGATTTTCCCGTAGTTAGTAAAGGCATATTGTTAGTAAAATAATATTTTAATTCGGATTAGTTTAGTCAATGTTACCAGATATGATGTCTTGAAGATTAATCAAAATTTTAACCTAATAGATTAGGATATAGCACTTTTGATAAGCCTACGATGAGAGCAAGTATGACACCACCAATGACACTCCGAGCAATAAAATCTAGGTTATCTAATCTTTTATTGATGCCATTTTGTCCTTCCTTTAGAGTAGCCGTATCAACTTTCATCTCATTGAGTTTACCGTCTAAATCACCTCTCACCTCATTGAGTTTACTATCTAAATCAAATCTCACATCATTGAGTTTACTATCTAAATCAAATCTCACGTCATTGAGTTTACTATCCAATGATTGATAACGACTTTCGATTTTTTCGTTAATTTGTTCAAATTTTGAGTTGATTAGGTCTTTTAACTCTCTCAAATCATTTTCTGTAACTGTACTCATGGTCAACTTATTCAGTTTGAATTACTCTGACTCTATTCTAAGTGAGAAAACATCCAAATAATGGATTACCGCCTTTATTATTTGATCCTTTAATAACGAAAACCGCACAACTTCACGCCGAAGATATGGCAAGAAGAAATTATTTCAACCATAACACACCTGAAGGATTATCTCCTTCTGATCGTTATATAAACTTAGGTGGTGTACGAGGAGTTGCTGAAAATATTTCTTTTCAAAAAAGTTCTCAATCAAGATTAACTTACAGCATTGTTGAGGTCTTTCAAAGAGGGTTAATGTATAGTGATGGTCATAGAAAAAATCTTCTCGATCCTAACTATACAAAATTTGGTTATGGCATTGCCGTGGATTTTTCTCGAACTAAAATTTATGCGGTACAAAATTTTCAGTAATTCTCCTTATCGTGGATAAAATACTCCACTTCAATATATAGTTGCTCAAAAGAGTTCATTTTTTGTAATAATTGAAGGTAGTAGCTAAAATAAACCTCCCTGTAAAAAGCTGGTTTAAGCAAATTTCCCTCAAAATTAAAGACATTAAAATTAGATAATTAAGTTATGACACAAATTCCTGTCAACTCCGATGTTCCGGATATGGGGCGCCGTCAGTTTATGAATTTACTGACTTTCGGTACTATTACCGGTATTGCTGCCGGAGCTTTATATCCAGTTGTTAGCTATTTTATTCCTAAATCGGCGGGGGGCGCTGGTGGTGGTTTAACAGCTAAAGATAAATTAGGTAACGACCTAGTAGCTAGTAACTACATTGCATCCCATGGCGCTGGAGATCGTAGTTTAGCCCAAGGCTTAAAAGGTGATCCTACTTACGTTATTATCACTGAAGACAAACAAATCGCTTCCTACGGCTTAAACGCTGTATGTACTCACTTAGGATGTGTAGTGCCTTGGAATGCTTCCGAAGATAAATTTATCTGTCCTTGTCACGGTTCACAGTACAACAGTGAAGGTAAAATGGTCAGAGGCCCAGCGCCCCTCTCCTTAGCCTTAGTACACGCTGATGTACAAGATGATAAAGTAGTCTTCACTAACTGGGAAGAGACCGACTTCCGTGACGGTTCTGATCCTTGGTGGGCTTAATTTAAAAAATACTAACTAATCGAAATAATCAGTTTTAAATTCTAATGATGAAAAATTTGACTCGGTTGATGCTAGTGGCGGTAGCATCACTCTGTTTTTTCCTTGTCCATGATGTACAAGTAGCCAACGCTTATCCCTTTTGGGCGCAGGAAACTGCTCCCATGACTCCCAGAGAAGCCACCGGGCGCATTGTCTGTGCTAACTGTCACCTTGCTAGTAAACCTGCGGAAGTAGAAATTCCTCAAGCGGTATTACCTGATACTGTATTTGAAGCAGTGGTAAAAATTCCTTACGATCATTCTCAACAACAAATTTTAGGAGATGGCTCTAAAGGTGGTTTAAACGTTGGTGCCGTATTAATGTTACCTGACGGCTTCAGTATTGCCCCTGATGACCGTATTCCCGAAGAAATGAAGGAAAAAATCGGTGGAGTTTACTATCAATCTTACCGTGAAGGTCAAGAAAACTGGGTGTTAGTGGGCCCCATGCCCGGTGATGACTATGAGGAAATTATTTTCCCTGTACTTTCTCCCGATCCTGCCAAAAATCCTAATATTCATTTCGGTAAATATTCCGTGCATTTAGGTGCTAATCGTGGCAGAGGTCAAGTATATCCTACTGGTCAATTAAGCAATAATAATGCTTTTAAATCTCCTGTTGCTGGTACAGTTACGGAAATTAGTGAACCAGAAGCTGGTGGTTATGTGGTAACTATTACCCCAGATGAAGGAGAGATTAAAACTGTAGAAATTCCCGTCGGACCTGAGTTAATTGTTAGCTTAAATCAAAAAGTGGCGAGTGGTGAACTTTTAACTAACGATCCTAACGTAGGTGGTTTTGGTCAAAAAGATACTGAAGTAGTGTTACAAAGCCCAGCGCGCATCGCCTGGTTCTTAGTTTTCATTGCTGGTATCATGTTGGCTCAAATTCTCCTTGTGTTGAAGAAAAAACAAATCGAGAAAGTTCAAGAAGCTGGTATGTATTTCTAATCAGTGTCTTTTAACTTAGTCTGTAGGGTGGGCAATGCCCACCTTTTTTTATAAAAAGCCTAAAACTTTTCCCTTTTCCCTTTTCTCTACATCCCTAGTTAGGCTAAAGTCTTTGATTGATAATCCTTTTCACTATCCATTTCCTTCAACAACACCACTTTTTCATCAAGCCCTAAGTAGATAAATGAATTTGTGAGCCTTCATCAGTTTTGGTGATTTCGATACGGGCGCTGAAGGCTTCTTTAAATTGTGGCATATGCGTCACGGTTAAGATACAAGCAAAGTCACTGGCGATGGTGTTGAGGGCGCTGATTAAGTTGTTACAGCCCACATCATCTTGAGTACCAAAACCCTCATCAATGATCAATAATTGTAAAGGAGTTCCTGATCTTTGCGCGAGGATACGAGATAAAGCCAGACGAATGGAAAAGTTAATACGGAAATTTTCTCCTCCCGAATAGGTTTCATAAGCCCTTGATCCTTGTGCATCAGAAATAATTATATCAAGGGTATCTTTATAATTATCATCATTTTTTTTACTTTTTTTACTACTATTTGCTTTTTCTTGTTGGGTGATAAATTGAATATTTAGTTGATTGTTAGTGAGGCGACTTAAAATATTATTTGCTTCTGTTTCTATTTGAGGTAAAATATTTTCTAATATCAATGTAGGAATACCATTTTTATGAAAAGCCTTACTTAATTCATCATATATTCTTTGTTTTTTCTGAGTTTCTTTAATTAATTTATTGATTTCTTTTAATTCCTCTTGATCATTTTTTAGATTAGTTAAAGATTGTTCAACAGCGCCCTTCTTCTGTAACAATCTATTAACGCTATTTTTCGAGATATTGAGTTGATTTTCTAATTTAGCTAAGTCTTGACTATAGTCAATAGATGAGGAAATTTGTTGTTGAATTTGTTTGATATTTTCTTCTTGAGTTAATTTATTTTGTTGATAATTAGTTAATTTTTGTTGGTAATCATCTTTTTTAATGGTTGATAATGGTAATTGTTTTTTAGCTTCTTGTAATTGACTATATTTATCTCGATATAGTTGTAGATTTGGTAATTCTGATTGAATATCATTATGGTAGTCACGATTATAATTAATCTCCTCAATGTCATTATTTAACTGATTAATTTTTTGTTGCCAAATTGAGTTTTGATTAATGTCTTTTAAGGTTTGATTGAGAGTAGATAAATTATTTTCTAATTTGATTTTATCCTCGTCAATTTTTAATAACTTCAATTCTGCTTTTTTCAAATCTTGTAGGTTAATTTCTGCCCATTGATAGGTTTTTTCTTGATTCTTGACGAGGGTATAAGTTTCTTGACTAAAATTTAGGGCTTTAATTTGACTTTCTACCACCGTTAATTCTTCTCGAATATGGGGTAAATAACTTTCCATTGTCAATAAATTATTTAAAGACTCAATAACCATTTCAATAGCGCCCTTCTCCGCCATAATTTCATCCATTTCCCCCAAATTATTTTCTAGTTTTAAAAATTGCTGTTGTAAATTATTCTCATTGGCTATTTTCTGGTTTAATTCTGTCAATTCTTGCTCAAGTTTTTTGATTTCCCTATCACAACTATGAATATCGCCGTCTAACTGACTATTTTGCGCCCGTAATTGTTCAATTTCTGCGGTAGTATTATCCATAACATGGTTACGGTGGTTATCATCTAACGGGGTTTCACATAAAGGGCAGAGGGCGCTATTATCTGTTTTTAGGGTAAGTAATTTTTCTTTGCTTTTGGTGACGTGCGCTGAATTATTATTTTGTTGGTCGATAAATCGTTGTTTTTTTATAGTTTGGGTTGCTTTTTTTTCTTCAATTCTTATTATGAAATTTTTAACTTTTTCAATTTCCTTAATTTGTTGACGAATATCAAAGTATTGTTTTCTAACTTGAGGAATATTTGCTAATTTACTATTTAATTTATCTTGTTTAGCTTGAGTTTCTTTGAGTTGAAATTCTAAGTTGTTACGCTCAATTTCTAACTCTTGATTTAATTTATTTGCTTCTTTTTGTAAAACATTAAAATTTTGTAATTTGTTATCTAACTCTTGCAGTTGTTGACGATAATATTTAAGTTGCTCTACTTCATGAATAATTTTATCTCGATCTTTGATTGTCTTTTGACACTCTTTTTCTTGTTTATCTAAACTACTTAACTCTGCTTGAATTTGATTAATTTGTTGTTCTAATTGTCTTAACTCTTGTGATAATTGATTTTCTGCTTCCCTTCTTTGATCCAGCGCCCGACTATACTGCTTAAACTTATCTCTTAGCTCATTATCTTCTTGAGTTAAATCATTTAAACGCTGATAATTACTAATAATATCTTCTTCTTGAAAAAGAATATCTTCTAAACGTTTAATTTCTTGGGCAATATTAACACTATCTTGACTTACTTGGGATATACTTTGATTGATTTCTAATAATAAATTTTGGTAGCTTTTCAACTGTTGAGTTAAACCTTCCCGTTGACTATTTAAACTACTTAAATCTCTAACTTTTTGCTCGATATTGTTCTGTTCATTTTGATAATAAATTAAGTCTTTATTCAGATTATCCAACTGAATATTTAAATCTTCTCTAGTCTCCAATTGACTTTGTAAATATATTAATTTTCCCTCTAATTGATCAAACTCAGTTTTATATTGTTTAGCTTCTGCTTTAGCTTTTTCTACTATTTTTTCGTAGTCATCTAATTTGAGTAATTTAAACAATATTTCTTTCCTTTCTGCTGCCGTTTTGCTCATAAATTCATCGGCTTGACCTTGTTTTAAATAAGCAGAATTAATAAAAGTTTTATAGTCAACCTTCAAACATTCATCAATATTATTTTGAGTATCAGTAAGATTTTTACCAGAAAGAGAATTAAATTCGCCATTATGACAAATTTGAAAATCTAAAGTTTTATTACCTTTGAGCTTTTTCGTACGAATGATGCGGTAGTGTTGCTCATTATAAAGAAATTCAAAATCAACCCTAGTATTTGTTTCACCTAAATAGATTAAATCATCATCTTTATCTACCCTTGTTTCCCCCCAAATTGCCCAAGTAATAGCTTCTAATAAAGAAGATTTACCAGCGCCATTCGCCCCACAAATACAAGCAGTATGTAAACCACTAAAATCTAAACTTGCTTGACGATAACTGATAAAATTATTGAGGGTTAATTTTTTGGGAATCATGGTTTAAGTGATGAATTATGAATTATGAGTGATGAATTAACCTTTGCCCTATACCAACCAATAACTTATCATACTCAAAGTATAAGAGCCATTAATACTTTTTTTGAGCAATAAAATCAGGACAATTAACAGCTTCATAAGTATTAGCTAAATTTGGTTGTACAGTACATTTAAGACGATGATCATTGGTAAAATATTGACAATTACTACAAGGAATCTCGTGCATTTTTTGACTACGTTGCCAAATATCTGTCACAGTTTTAACCAGATTAATTCCCAGAAGAATCAGTAAAACCCAAGCTGTGAAAAAATAAAATGGTTGTAAATAAGGATTGTATTTCTCTAAAAACTCTTTGATAATAGGTAACATTATCCAGCGCCCTCCGCCACTCATATACTACTAGGTAAGTATGAATAGTAGTTTTATTCTATTATGTTACCATCTGAGAAAGAAAAATCATTAACAGTTAATAAGAAAATGACCCGAATTAAGAAAAGTGTTTGATAATATGAGCAAAAGTCAGTACATTTAATAATTGTTTAATCTGACCAAAACATATTTACCATCATTTAAGATTAGGGAGAATTATTATGGAATCACAATTTCAAGAAACCGAAACCAAAGCACAAGAAACCATGAACCAAATGGATGATGATATGGCTGTAATGCTTAGTAAATCAACCACCAGCGTCTCTGGAGGAGAACCAGCATGGCAGGAATGGGTGGATGTAATCGTGGATTTTTTAGCCAAAGTGCCTGATCAATTAGGGGGATTTTTTTCTGACTATAAGCAACCCTTGACTAGCTTCGGCTTAATTGTCACCGCCGCCATCACTGTTTATATTACTCTATCCGTGTTAGATGCCATTGATAATATTCCCCTACTTTCTTCTATCCTCGAATTGGTAGGTTTAGGATATAGTGCTTGGTTTACCACTCGCTACCTACTCAAGGCTTCCACTCGTCAAGAATTATTTTCCGAGTTTAACGGCTTAAAAAACCAAATTTTAGGCGGCGAAAAATAATTAGGTTTTCGTAGTAGGTTTTGAAGGGGAAAAGTTAAAAGGGCAAAGGGTAAGGGATAATTGATAATGAAAGGAATGAAGAATGTAGAAGTAATTGTTTTCTAAATTCTAAATTCTAAATTTTCTTCCCCTGCCTCCCCTTCTCCCTTGCTTCCCTTTCCACCCTTTCCCCCCTGCCAAGATGGTTAACTTTCAACTTCACCCCGATAGTGACATAGCGCCCTCCCAACAACTGTTTGATCAAATTCAGTTTGCCATCGCTTCTCGTCAATACCCCCCAGGACAAAGGCTTCCTAGTACAAGACAACTAGCACAAATAACTGGTTTACATCGTAATACCATCAGTAAGATATATCAAAAATTAGAAAAAATTGGCTTAGTCGATTCCTTGACAGGATCAGGAATTTATGTTAAGGCTCAAGGTAATGAAGGCATGATTAAACCCCATGGCTCGATTTTGAGACAATATCCCGAAGCTGAAAAAATTATTAGTGCTACCATAGATCAGCTTATCCTCTCAGGCTCTAATCTTAATCAAATTAGAGAGTTATTTTTAGCGGAAATAGATTGGCGTTTGAGTTGTAATGCCTTAATCCTCGTCACTGTGCCAGATACGGATATGGGCGCTGGAAAATTGATGGCGCTGGAGTTACAACGGGCGCTAAATTTACCCATTCAACTCATCCCCCTAGAGGAATTAAGTCAAGTTGTCGGTGAGAATAAGGGCGCTACCATTGTTACCAGTCGTTATTTTGTCACGGAAGTATTAGAAACGGTTTCCCTCGAATCCACTAGGGTGATTCCCCTTGATATTTATGACTATCATCAAGAATTGCAAATTATCAAAAAATTACCAGCCCATTGCTGTTTAGGTATCGTCAGCCTCAGTAGTGGTATTCTGAAGGTAGCAGAAATGATGGTCCAAAGTCTGCGCGGTAACGAAATTGATACTATTACCGCTCAAACTAATGATTCCCGTCGCCTCAAAAGTATTGTTAGTCGGGCGCACACCATCATTTGCGATCATCGTAGTTATAGTACCATTAAAAAGTTAATTATTACTCTACAAGAAGATTTGATCCGACCTCCTCACATATTCTGTAGTAATAATTATGTTAGTGAAAAATCCATAATTATGCTCAAACAAGAGCTAGGAATTAGGGAGAATTAGGAGTTGCTGAAATAGTCTTTTGATGAGGATAGGTATCAGGCATCAGGTGTCAGGTATCAGGTTAAAGAATGAAAAATCAAACCTTTTACCATAATAATAGCTTCTTAAAAATTCCTAGTTTTCATCAATGATTGTTGATTTGTAGTAAAAGAATTAGAAATTTTGAAAAAAAAGCGTGATTTTTCGTATTTTTTGATGCTTGTAGTATGTCTTAACCCTTATGAATCAGCAATTAAATAAACAAGTTTTAACCACGTTTTTTGTTTCTCGCAAAGGCGCGAAGACGCAAAGGGAATCTTTGCTTAACTTACAAATCAGCATAATTTTCTACATAATGGCAATGATGAGGAGTGGAAAGAGAAAAAGAATTATTCCCAATAATAATCACTTTTGGTAAACCGTGCGCCCCTCCCCCTTTAATCCACTCTAAGGCAAGATTAAAATTACCTGCTTGAAAAGAAGGGTTATAACCGCCATCATACTCAAATTTACTGAGCATTAATTGCAAAGAGTAAACCTTACTACGGTCAAAATTTCCAGCTTCTGGCACAGTTTTAGCACGAAAAACGGGAATTAAATCAGCACATTTAATCTCCACAGTTTGCCATGTATCTTTAACGGTGTCAAAAGAATAACAGTAACTAATACCATCCCATTTGCCTTCACAACGGGTAATAAATTTGTAACGATTGCCGTCACCTTTTACCCTTAGCAAAATGGTTTCATAAGCCGACAAATCCAAAGGAGGAGTGAAATTTTTGGTGCGTATGGAAGCAAAACCGCCGTTATTAGCGGTGGAAACATTCCCCGTAAAAATAACCTCATTAGAAGCCATTAGCAAACGACTTTCACTGACACCTCCCATTACCACATCATCCACCGCACCCCAACTTTCCTTGATACTGGAGTCAGGATGGGCAAAATTAAATAAATAAGTTTCCTGCGGTTGTAAATACTTATTCAATAGATTGATAATTTCTGGGTTAAATGATTCACTAAAACAGATTATTTGCGTAACTCTGGTAAAAATGCCACTGTTAAGGGGAGTTTGAGGGGTAATAACGGTTACAGGATAATTTTTTTCTTGTAAAAATTTGATGGTATCTTCCGCTAAAGGAGTTTGATTACTACATACTAAGATGTTATTCATGGTTAACTGATTTGGGGTGGAGGGCGCTGGAAAAAATTTTGAGAGACAAGGAAAACTAGGTATAACATCAAAATAAGTTAATGTATCCCAAATTCTTTTTATTTTCATCTTAAAAAATGGGATTATGTACCGTAACTAATTTTGTACCATCTGGAAAAGTAGCCTCTACTTGCACCTCATCAATCATTTCCGCAATGCCATCCATGACATCATCACGGGTTAACAGGGTTTTACCATAACTCATTAATTGTGCCACGGATTGCCCCTCCCTAGCGCCCTCCAAAATAGCTGAGGAAATGTAGGCTACCGCTTCAGGATAATTGAGTTTTAAGCCTTTCGCTTTTCTTCTTTCCGCCAATAAACCAACCGTAAAAATTGTCAGTTTATCTTGTTCTTGAGGGGATAATTGCATAATAATAAATAATGGATAATTGATCAAAAGGGCAAAGGAAATTATTATTTCATAATTCCTAATTCTCTTGTCCTCATTAACTATAATAATCCAGCATTACCTAAACCGAGAATAAAACCAGCGCCCAAAACATGACCTAAACTAGCAGTAGCTAGTAACTCAGGCAGACCAAAATTTTTCCATAAAGCAGGTTTCGGAAATGGTAAATCAGGGCCACTGCCCGATTTTTTGATAGCAAAGCGCCCGATGAAAACTGCTACTAAATTTGAGGCAATCATTACCAGTGCTACTTTATAAGTCCATGTCACCGTAGAAGGCACAACTTCAGCCAAAACAGAATTAATGATTAAGTTCATTTTATGTTAAATTGATATTGATTAAATATTTTGCTATTTTATTATTTTTACTTACTTTTTTACCTCTTTTCTTAACTTTAATTAATATTTTTTTGTTAACTTTTATTACTCAAAATAAAAAATGATCTGATTATGCGCTTAAAAATTTGTGGAGTTACTAACATAAAACAAGCCCAAGCTATAACTGATTTTGGGGTTGATACCATTGGTTTTATCTGTGTTAGGAAATCTCCTCGTTATGTTTCCCCGTCAGCTATTAACGAAATTATTAAACAATTACCGCCAGAAATTAGCACTATCGGTGTTTTTGTGAATGAAACTATCGAAAATATTACCCAAATAGTCAATGAAACTGGCTTAACGGGAGTACAATTACACGGCGAAGAAACACCTCAATTTTGTTCTTCATTAAGGGAAATTTTCCCCGAAATTGAAATTATCAAAGCGATTAGATATAAAGATAGTGGAGCGAGACAAGAAGCGGAAATATATCTCCCTGTGGTGGATACTTTGCTCATAGACACTTATCAAAAAGATGTTTATGGTGGCACGGGCAAAACTTTTCCATGGTCACAAATGAGTGATTTTCGTCCTTCTCGCCCTTGGTTATTGGCTGGGGGGGTGGGCGCTGATAATGTGGTGGAAGCCTTTGAGACTCTTACTTGTGATGGTCTTGATATTTCTAGTAGTGTGGAAATTTCTCCGGGTCAAAAAGATTTGACTAAAATCAAGGAATTACTCGGAATTTTAGAAAGTATTAAAAATAAATTACCTGTTTAAATATTAAACATCTCTCAACCCCTTCTAGCAGGGCGTTTTCATTCTAAAATTTTTAGTTGAGACAAAGTAATAAGTAACAAGTAAAAAGTAATAAGTTTTGATTCTTTTCGATGAAAAAAGATTCTTCCAGATATTTTAACTACTAATAAATCAATGAATAGAAAAAATCTCCCCTTTCTCCCTTGCTTCCTCTGCTTCCCCTGCTAAACAAATCAATTTTATACCTGACTTTGAAAACGCCCTGCTCCGAACTAAGGTAATATTTGTAATGATATATTGACAAGAAAGGATTATGACGAAAGAATATACGATTACCTTGTTACCCGGTGACGGTATCGGACCAGAAATTATGGCAGTAGCTGTTAAGGTATTAGAAACCATTGGCGTGCGCTGTGACTTAAAATTTAACCTCAAAACTGCGTTAATTGGTGGCGCTGCCATTGATGCCACCGGCGCCCCTCTCCCCCCAGAAACCGTTGATACTTGCTTAAAAAGCGATGCTGTCTTACTAGCTGCCATTGGCGGTTATAAATGGGATAATTTGCCCAGAGAATTGCGCCCTGAAACGGGTTTATTAGGCATTCGTTCAGCTTTACAACTATTTGCTAACTTGCGCCCTGCTACTATTTTACCTCAATTAATTGACGCTTCCAGCTTGAAAAAAGAAGTAGTGGAAGGGGTGGATATTATGGTGGTGCGAGAATTGACGGGGGGGATTTATTTTGGGCAACCAAAAGGCATTTTTACCGCAGAAACAGGGGAAAAACGGGGGGTTAATACCATGGCTTATACCGATTCAGAAATCGACCGTATTGCCAAGGTAGCCTTTGAAACGGCGCAAAAACGTCAAAAAAGGCTCTGCTCAGTGGATAAAGCCAACGTGCTGGATGTGTCACAATTATGGCGAGATCGAGTCACTGCTATGGCTTCGGAATATCCTGACGTGGAGTTAACCCATATGTATGTGGATAATGTCGCCATGCAGTTAGTGCGCAATCCGAAACAGTTTGATACTATTGTTACGGGTAATTTATTCGGTGATATTCTCTCCGATGCCGCCGCCATGTTAACCGGCAGTATTGGGATGTTACCTTCTGCTAGTATAGGCGCACTCCGCCCCGGTTTGTTTGAGCCTGTCCATGGTTCAGCGCCCGACATTGCGGGGCAAAATAAGGCTAACCCCCTCGCTCAAGTTCTCAGTGTCGCCATGATGTTACGATATGGTTTGCATGAGGGGGAGGGCGCTGATCTGATCGAAAAAGCAGTATTGACAGTATTAGATCAAGGTTATCGTACCGGTGATATTATGGCGGAGGGCGCTGTGGCCGTAGGGTGTCAGGAAATGGGAGAAGTGTTGTTAAAAGCCCTTAATGATTAGGATTTTTGCACCGTGAAACAGGCATCTTGCCTGTATTTCTGGAGAAGTTTATTTTTCTTCTAAAAAGTTCATTAGTTCATTTATGTCTGAAGAATAATTTAATTTACCTTCTTTTTCTCTTTGTTCGCTAACAAGATAATTTTGATAAATTTCCTCTCTTTTCCCCTCTATTAAGTAGTGATCAATAAGTGATTTAATTTCTTCTTTTTCCTCTGTAGATAAAGTTTTAATTGATTCAACAACTTCATTAAAAGTCATAAATTTATATTATATCAAGTCCATTTGATTAGTTACAAATTAGTAATATCAATATCTTAGTTCAATTTATTGAACGAAAAACTATTAGCCGTGTAATTCATTACACGGTGGGTAAATTACGAAGATATAATCTTTTATAATAGTGCTGTAGAGTGGGCATTGCCCACCATTTGCTATGCTGAATCAAAAGGAAGGAAAGGGAAGCAAAGGAGAAGGGGAAGAAAGGGAGACAAGATGGAGAATTAATTGTCAATTATCCATTATTAATAATTCTCCATGCCCACACAAGAACAAATTAAATTACGATCGCCCCAAGCATTATCAACTCTGCCCACACTACTCCAGAATTTATGCTCTTTCGTCCAAGAAGCAGGATAACAAGCCATTTCTCGACTATAAGAGTGATTCCACTCACCCATAACACTAAGCGCCGTATGGGGTGCATTTTTCAAGGGATTATCGGTTTTATCCATGTCACCATTTTCGATAGAGCGAATTTCCTCCCGAATGCTAATCATTGCCTCACAAAAACGGTCTAATTCAGGTAAAGACTCACTTTCAGTCGGTTCAATCATCATTGTACCAGCCACAGGCCAAGACATGGTGGGCGCATGGAAACCGTAATCAATTAACCGTTTTGCCACATCTTCCACCTCAATTCCAGCAGTTTTGCGCAAAGGGCGTAAATCGATGATACACTCATGGGCAACTAATCCCGATTTACCCGTAAAGAGGATGGGATAATGAGGCGCGAGACGATGCGCAATATAATTGGCATTCAAAATGGCGATTTTTGTGGCTTCCGTTAAACCATCAGCGCCCATCATCCTCATATACACCCACGAAATAGGTAAAATACTAGCACTACCCCAAGGCGCCGCGCTAATCATACCGATAGATTGATCGTTACTTAATAAATCTGTACTAGGTAAAAACGGCACAAGATGAGCCATTACTCCAATAGGTCCAACGCCCGGACCACCGCCACCGTGTGGGATACAGAAGGTTTTATGCAAATTGAGATGACACACATCAGCACCAAAATCACCGGGGCGACATAAGCCAACTTGGGCATTCATATTAGCACCATCGAGATAAACTTGCCCCCCAAATTCATGGATAATGGCGCAAATATCCTTAACCCCTTGCTCAAATACCCCGTGAGTGGAAGGATAGGTAATCATCAAAGCGCACAACTGCCCTTGATGTTTTTCCGCCTTGGTGCGTAAATCGTTAATGTCAATATCCCCTTGACTGTCGCACTTCACCGGTACTACTTTTAAGCCACACATTACCGCGCTAGCTGGATTGGTGCCGTGCGCTGATTCGGGAATTAAACAGATATTACGGTGATTTTCCCCTCGACTGTCATGGTATTTACGGATAACTTGTAACCCTGCATATTCACCCTGAGAACCAGCATTGGGTTGTAAAGATATTCCAGCAAAGCCCGTTATTTCGCCTAACCATGCCTCTAATTGAGCAAAAAGGTTTTGATAGCCCAAAGTTTGGGTGGAGGGCGCATAGGGATGAATTTCGTTGAAGTGCGCCCAAGTAACGGGTAACATTTCGGCAGTGGCATTTAACTTCATGGTACATGAGCCGAGGGCAATCATAGAAGTCGTCAGGGATAAATCTTTACTTTCGAGGCGGTGGAGATAGCGTAATAATTCCGTTTCGCTATGATATTGATTAAAAATTGCTTCCGTTAGATAGGCGCTGTTTCTTTGCCATTTTTCGTCAATGCCTAAGCTATCTACGCCTAAATCATCGAGAGTGAAGTTAATTGCCTGATTTTGAGCAAAAATCGCCCAAATTTGCTTAATATTTTCTAAGGTAGTAGTTTGATCTAAACTAATACCAATAGCTTGGGGATAGTAACGGAAATTGATTTTTTCTGCTTCTGCTTTAGTGCGAATTTGCTCGATTAAGCCGCTATCGTCAATATTAACGGTGATAGTATCGAAAAAATGATGAGATTGGAGAGAATAACCGAGTTTAAGTAATCCAGCGCCCGTCACCCTAGTCAAATCATGGACAGTTTGAGCAATATTTCTGATACCTTCAGCACCATGATATACCGCAAAAGTAGAAGCAATGACGGCAAGTAAAACTTGCGCCGTACAAATATTACTGGTAGCTTTATCACGGCGAATATGTTGCTCTCTGGTTTGTAGGGCAAGACGTAGCGCCCTTCCCCCGTGACTATCTTTAGAAACTCCCACGATGCGCCCCGGTATTTGCCGTTTATATTCTTCCTTCGTGGCAAAATAACCGGCATGAGGGCCACCATAACCTAATGGTACACCAAAACGTTGGGTATTGCCCACAGCTATATCCACATTAAATTCACCAGGGGATTTTAACAGGGCTAAACTGAGTAAGTCACTGGCAAAAATTACTAAGCCTTTTTGTTGATGAATTTGCTCAATTACGGTGCTATAGTCGTAAATTGTGCCGTCTGTGGCAGGATATTGGAATAAAGCGCCAAAAATAGGGCTATTAAAGTCAAAATCTTGGGGATGCTTAATAATAACCTCAATTTCTAAATATTTCGCCCTTGTTTTAATAACTTCAATGGTTTGGGGGTGACAATTAGCATCCACAAAAAAAGTTTGCGATTTATTTTTACACACACCATAACTCATGGTCATAGCTTCTGCTGCCGCCGTGCCTTCATCTAATAAGGAAGCGTTGGCAATTTCTAACCCTGTCAAATCAATAATCATGGTTTGATAGTTTAACAGCGCTTCTAGTCTTCCCTGCGCGATTTCGGGTTGATAGGGGGTGTAAGCGGTGTACCAGTTGGGATTTTCTAATATGTTACGCTGAATCACTGGGGGAGTAATGCAATTACTGTAACCCATGCCGATATAAGACTTAAACACCTGATTTTTTTCTGCCATTGCCCTTAATTCTTGTAGCGCTTCATATTCACTAATGGCTGAAGGTATATTAAGAGGTTGATTTAAACGAATGGCAGGAGGTACAGCTTCATCAATTAATTGCTCTAAACTATCATAATTTAGACTATTTAATATTCTGGCACGGTGGAGGGCGCTGATACCGAGATGACGAGAAGCAAATTTTTCCCCTTGTGCGAGACTGAGAGGAGAAGCTGAGGGGATAAAGGTATTTTCAGTAATGGGAGAAGGATTACTGAAGTTTTCTAAATCAAGCATGGTTGGTGGTATGATTATATGTTTATTTCTTTATTCCATATTAACTAAATCTTAATGAATCTTAAAGTTTCTCAAAAGATTAAAACGATAAATCAAGAAAAAAGAACCCTCCACCGTAATAAAGAAATGACAAGTATATGTAAACCTTCAGGAGATTATGCAGCTTTCGTCGGTTCTAAATTTTCTACATGCAGTTTGCACTTTCAATAATTGGCGATAAATAGGCACCGTTTTGGCTAATGGTGTTTTTTCTTTCGAGGTAATCTCAAATCTATGATCAAACCTGATTATAGATAAATATAAATAGTCAAAAAAAAGGCACCCGCAGAGGGGCGCTTTTAGAATGATGAAGACAGGCATAGAACTATTGTCCCGAGGGGCT